>NZ_JAIQZM010000013.1:7554-158618 GCF_023333595.1 Argonema galeatum A003/A1 | reverse complement strand
ATGACTAATGACTAATGACTAATGACTAATGACTAATGACTAATGACTAATGACTAATGACTAATGACTAATGACTATATAGATCATGAAAATTCGTATTTGTTTTTGCCCAATTGCTTGGCACGGTACATCGCCGCATCGGCATTTTTAATCAGAGTATTTATATCATCACCATTAAGGGGAAACACGCTGATGCCAATACTTATAGTGACGTTGATTGTCTCTCCCTTCAACGCAAAAGGCCGGGTAATAGTTGAGAGAATTTTACTGGCGACTCTTGCCACATCTGACGCGCTAGGAATTGCTGGTAGAATTACCGTAAACTCATCGCCACCCAAGCGCGAGACAGTATCGGTGCTGCGTAAACACCTGGTTAGTCGTTCAGCCACGGCTTGCAGAAGCAGATCCCCCATGTCGTGTCCGTGGGTGTCGTTAATCTGCTTGAAACCATCTAAGTCGAGAAACAGTAGAGCCACCCATTGTTCGTTGTCACGAGCCCATTCTACTGATTGGCTTAACCGTTCGTAAAATAGTTTTCGATTCGGCAGACCAGTGAGGGTATCGTGATAAGCGAGATGACGCAAACGATCTTCTGAAAGTTTTAGTTCGGTGTTGTAGTGAACTAACTCTGCTGCGGTGCGCTTGAGGTCTTCTTCCAGTCGCTTGCGCTCGGTGATATCTCGAATTACGCCGACTAAAAATAGGTTGCCAGCGGCATCTTTGTGGAGCGACCTTTTGGTGGCGATGAGATGTGTGTTTCCTCTAGCATCTGTGAATGGTTCTTCATTTTCCGCAGGTTTGCCATTGTGAAAAATTATTTCATCTTGCTCCCAAAAAATGTCAGCTTCGTGCCTGGGAAAAAAATCATAGTCTGACTTTTCGATTAAGGTACTGAGGGGATATCCCAGAAATTGACAATAAGCCTGATTTAGAACAATCCATCGGTGTTGTTTGTCTTTGACAAAGACAGGATCGGGAATGGCATTGATGACGTTTTGCAAGAATTCTTTGGAGCGCTTTAACTCATCTTTCAGGTGGGCAAGATAACCTGTGATGACCATAGCAGAACTGAGGAGGGCTAGGAGGGGGGGAATGAGGGGTATCCACCAACCCGCCAAGAAAGCTAAGTAAGAAGTGCCGGTGAGGCCAGAGAGGGCGAGGAGGATAATGAGAATAGACCGTGCTAGAGAGGGCGATCGCCAAATTAAAATAGCTCCTAGCCAAGACCAGCCCCAAATCCAAAGCCATTCTAGAGGCTCTGTCCAAACGTTGAGCAATCGTCTTCCCGACTGGGAGGCTGTGAGGATTTGGCTGATAAAATTAGCTTGCACCTCGACGCCGGGAATAGGTAGCGCCGACTTGATCGGGTCGCTGCTGTAAGGAGTGTAGAAAAAATCATTGAGGCTGATGGCAGTTGAACCGATCAGGACGATGCGATCGCGCACCCAATCGCGGGGTATCCTGTCTGCTAACACTTCTGTCATAGAAACAGTACGAAAACTGGTAGACGGTTTCAGAAAGCTGCCCAAAATTTGGTAGCCTTTGTCATCCGTTCTTACATAGCCGCCGTCGTTCGACTGAAAGCTCCGAAATACGCTTTTACCCAGCTGGAGATAGACCGTGCCTTTTGCCTCCTTTGGCTCAATGCCTTCTGCCTTAAGATAAATGAAAGCCAGCTGGAGTGCGAAACTGGTATGTTGCCTCCCATCTGACCACCAGTAAAGCACGCTGCGACGCACCTTGCCGTCGGCGTCTACAACGACGTTATTAAAACCAACCTGCTGGCGCTGGCTAAGTACAGGCGGGGGTTTTACGTGGGAAGTATTTTGATTTTTATCTTTAAGTTTTTCAATCCCAATTAAGTTGGGTATCTTTTTAAAAGTATTCTCTAATTCGGCATGACCCGGTTCGACGGGCAAATCCCGATAGATGTCTAAGCCAATGGCGCGGGGCTCTTTTGAGTGTAATTTTTGCAGCAGCTGGGCCATAACGCGATCGGGAATCGGCCATTGACCAAATTTCTGGAGATTTTCTTCATCAATGCGAACAATGAGTATGCGATCGTCCGCTGGTTGCGGGGGACACACACGAAAGAACTGGTCTAGAGTCCCCCATTCCCAGGTCTGCAACAGTCCTGTGAGGCGCAACAAAATGATACACGCAGCCACACTGGAGCAGGTGACTAATACCCTGCCCTCCGACGATAGCCTTTGCTTCAGTCTTGTCCATAGCCTGATGGAGCTTTTGCTTAGGTGTTCGATCATCCCAGTCGCCCAGTTGCCAGTGTCGTTGCCATGCCTGACTTTATTAATAACGAATGGTTACAAAAACGTGGGATTCTGCCAATTTAGGGAGGTTTGCGATCGCGTAGTGCAGGAAACTGTGTACCAGTGCTGCTTCCTCCCCCTTCATCGACCTGGATGATTAGCTGTTGCATCTCCGTATTACCCAATCTAAGTAATTTCCACAGTTTATCCGCCAGGTGAGGCTTCTACTAGGGTGCTAACCCTAGTAGAAGCCTTGCTCATCTCAGTCAAATCCGTATCTTTATAATAACTTTACACCTAAGTACTGAACTTTATCAAATCTTTAAACACACCAAGGGTAAGGTTTGTTATTCTCACTAAGTAGGGCAAGTAATTCCACGTAAGTAGTTGCTCAAAAGGAGTTCTATCTTCCGAGAGATACCAATTACTGTCCTCTGTATTACTACTGTGAGCGGGCTGTGTTAATGGCTTTACAAAGTCAAGAAAGTACACTTACCCTTCATTGCTAGTAGGCTGTTTAAGCAGAAACAACTGGTAGACACTAAACTTTCTCCACTTCTCATTCTGGCAATAACGTACTCCGTTCTTTATATTTATTAGGGAGGTCGCATCGATGAAAAAAGTAAACATTCTAAACTTACCGATTGACAATTTTTCAAAAGTGGAGCTATTAGAAAAGCTCGAAGTAGGTGGGATCGTGTTTACGCCCAATGTAGACCATCTCATCAAGTTGCAAAACGATCGAGACTTCTACAAAGCCTATGACAGTGCAACTTATAGAGTGTGCGATAGTCAAATAGTGCTGTACGCTGCTAAGTTTTTAGGTACACCACTAAAAGAAAAGATCTCTGGTTCCGATCTGTTTCCCGCCTTTTACAACCACTGCAAAAATAACGAAAGCGTTAAGATTTTTTTGCTAGGAGCAGCCGAAGGAGTAGCTAAAAAAGGCAATAAGGTTAAATACCCATAAGCTTGTCCTAGCTTTTTTTACAATCCCGAAAAGAGAAATCTATCTCTCTCGTGGGGGATGTTACAGCTTTCAGGTTCCCCTTTTTCAGGGGTTAGGGGGGAATAATCGAGCTTTGAGGTTCTGGGTGCGTAAGTCCTGAAACATCTACTTTTGAGTCGTTACTATGCTATTTAACTCATTTGAGTTTATTTTTCTGTTTTTGCCAATAGCAGTATTAATATTTTTTGGTATTGGCAGTATAAATTATTCTAATAAGCACAAAATAGCAATTTTATGGCTGGTGGCTGCATCCTTATTTTTCTATGGATGGTGGAACCCAGCTAATTTAAAATTGCTATTATTCTCCATTTTCTTTAACTATGCTGTGGGTTATGCACTAAGGAAGCGCCTTACGTTAAAACTTAGCAGAAAAGTTCTATTGACTCTGGCCATTGCAGTCAATCTTGCTTTAATTGGCTATTTCAAATATGCCAACTTCTTTGCTGATAGCGTTAATCACCTGATTGGTACTGCTTTTCGATTAGATCCTATTGTCTTACCTTTAGCCATCTCATTTTTCACTTTTGTGCAAATTACTTATCTGGTGGATGCCTACCGAGGAGAAACTAAGGAAGACAATTTTTTCAACTACTGCCTCTTCGTTACCTTTTTTCCGCACCTCATCGCTGGCCCAATTGTCCACCATAAAGATTTAATGCCCCAGTTTGCCGATAAATCAATTTATAGGTTTAAAGGTGAATATCTGGCTGTTGGACTAACAATTTTTTTCATGGGGCTGTTTAAAAAAGTTGTATTTGCCGATAGAATCGCTGTCTACGCTACTCCGGTTTTTGATGCTGCTTCTCAAGGCTTACCGCTCACATTTTTTGAAGCTTGGGCTGGAGTGCTAGCATACACATTGCAGCTCTACTTTGATTTTTCAGGCTATTCGGACATGGCGATTGGGGCTTCCTATTTGTTTGGCATCAAGTTACCACTCAACTTTGATTCGCCTTACAAAGCTGTTAACATCATTGATTTTTGGCGACGCTGGCACATCACTTTGTCGAACTTCTTGAGAGAATACCTGTATATTCCTTTGGGGGGAAATCGTAAGGGAAATTTTCGGCGCTATCTCAATTTAATGATAACGATGCTGCTAGGTGGTCTCTGGCACGGTGCAGGTTGGACTTTTATCTTCTGGGGTGGGTTACATGGAATTTATCTAGTTATCAATCATCAATGGCGTTCGTTCCGTCGCTGGCTGGGACACGACCTCAACAAGAGTCACTGGTTTACCCAAGGAATAAGCTGGTTTGTGACATTTTTAGCTGTGATTGTATCGTGGGTTTTCTTTAGAGCCAAAACTCTGGATGCTGCAACTGGTATCTTGGGTGCAATGACAGGTGCGAATGGAATATCGCTGCCAAAAGCTTTGTTGACAAAATTAGGATTTATGGAAAACTTTGGTATTATTCGGTTTGATGGGATTACGAATTCGACAGATTTACCTATAGATTACACAATCTTCGCAATTACTTTTTTACTGTTCATAGCTTGGTGTACTCCTAATACTCAGCAGTGGATGGGAAAGTATAATCCAATAACTATAAAGCAACCTGTAATAAATCCTTCTTCAAATTGGAGCGATCGCTTCTGGCACAAGTTACAATGGCAACCCAATCAATTATGGGCTGTAGCTAGCGCTTTTTTAACTGTAATTTCTGTCCTCAGTCTTTCACGAGTCAGCGAGTTTTTATATTTTCAATTCTAAAATATAAAAAAATATTGACTCCGGTGACAGTCACAATGATAGTTTTAGTTAATGGGGTAATTTAACACTTTTGCTGTGACATCAGTTTTTTTTGTAAACATTAGATCGGGAATTGCAGAAATGTACAAAAATTACTTAATAACATATTTGCCGTTGTCAGCTATAATCTTATTGTTTGCAGGATTAATTAACTGGACGATCGATCCGCTTTGGTATGGAAAAGGAAATCGTCTGACTGGAAGAAACTTTTCATTTAACGAGCGCGTTTCAAAAACAAACTTTTTATTGCAGAGCAAAGCTCAAAACTATGATTGCTTAATCTTGGGTAGCTCTAGAGTAACTCTATTGAGAGCTTCTTCATTCAAAGATCATCGTTGTTTTAATTATTCATTCAGTGCAGGAAGAATTGAAGAGTTTGTAGAGTATGCCAAATACGCCAAGTCAAAAGGGCTCAATCCTAAAAAAGTTTATGTGGGGGTGGATTCCTTCAACTTTGATAAATTAACTCCTCCAATTTCAGGGGTTGGAAAAATAGATCCTCAACCTGTATATCAGGCTTACTTCTCATTAGAGGTTTTGTTGTTTTCGGCTAGAACAATGCTGGGAATGTCTCCAGATCCAAGATATTATAATAATAAAAATTTCGAGAGTGAGGTTGTTGAAAATCCCCCAACATTTGAGCCGGAATTTTACGATCGCCAAAAACCGGGTATTTGTGATGCTTCTAAGGTGAAAGTATATGAGCAATTGAGACAGGTATTTCCTAATGCTGAGTTTATTGGATATGTTCCTCCTGTGTCAGCTTGGAATGTAGCTAATGAAGTTTATTCTCGTGGGTTGATAGATTGTTACTTGAGTTCGATCCATCAACTCTCTAAAATTTATGACGTGATGTATGATTTTTCAGTGCCTTCAGCCGTGACAACAGAGGCTAAAAACACATACGATGGTAGCCATTATTATCCAGAAATTCAGGATAATGTTAGTAAGATTATTCAAGGAAAACCGTCAAATTTTGGCATTAGGGTCGAGAAAGATAACTTTGCTGAGTATCAGAAGTTTTATAAGCAGAGGATTAAAGAGTTTTTAGAAAAAGAGGGCGAAGGAAAACGTTAGCAAGGTGGAAAAGCTTAAAGGATGAGGCGCGATCGCTATTTATTTCCTCGTCTACTTCTACTACAAAGCTCGGTAATAAATTCCCCTCCCACCAGTGCCAATGAAAACCAATCCGAACTCCTGTTTGCTGGCTTCCATCACTTGGGGGTTATTACCGATCGGCTTGGAGCGATCGCCTATACTTGTCCATGTCCTTCCTCGGTCTAGAGAACGGAAAATTCCCTCACCTATACCGGCAATTTTCCCATACAGATACAGTGCAGGAATCTTGCTTCCCCGCTGCGGTTTCCCAAACGCAAACAGGTAAGCTCTCTCTACCCCAGCAATTTGGGAGAACGTCTTACCACCATCTGTAGAGCGGTGAAGTCCCTTCGTATCCAGACTCAGCCAAACTTCACCTTTGACTCCCGACACAGTTTTGAGCGAGTGCCAACTCTCACGGGGAAGTGAGGCATTCACAGTTTCAAAAGAAACTCCTCCATCAGTACTGCGATAAACTTTCCCACCCGCATAGTAATAAAATGTGTTGCCATCCACTGTGTCCGCCGCCAGCGACTGAGACCAGTTCCACGGGCCTTTGGGGCCTTTAGGCAAGCCTGACACATCGCTCCAAGTGGCACCCCCATCGTCTGTACGTACAGCCTGACCGCTACTGATACTCACAACGAAGACATTTGGGTTTGTTGCCGACATGGCTACCCGCATCGGCATTTTGTTCGCTGGAAATGACGCAAACTTCTGCCACGTCAGACCGCCGTCAGCCGAAGTTGCTCCAGAATAAGTATTGTTCCACCGTTTACCGCCGACACGCACTATTCGCGATGGATCGCGATCGTTGTAGGCAATGCTGTAAGTATCTTGAAAATCAGGCCCGTTGTCGCTGAATGTTTTGGACGGGTAGGCATCCAATCCATTGTTATGGTAAAAACCGTCTACATCGGCCATACCGCTCAGTAACAGTGGCCCCTTTGGAGGTGAAACTAAAGCAAATGTGACTATTTCTTCATGTCCTTTTTGATAGTTAGTCCAGACGACTGGATTTGCCTTGATATCGTCTGTGCGCCATATCCCGTACCAGTCCGTCAGCCAAATCCTGCCTGCAACTTTCGGGTCAAACTCGATCGCAGATATCCACGCCTGCGATCGCATAATCTTCGTCCACCAAGGAACGGTGTTGTTCATGGAGCGTTTCATCTGCGTCCACGTACTTCCCCCATCCAAAGATTGGTAGATTTTCGTAGATGGCGTTTCTCCCAGCGCAACTACTAACTCATCGGGATTCGCTGGGTTGACACTCAACGCATTAAAAACGGCTTGAGAGTTGTTCGGCGTGATGTTGCTCCAAACCCCGTTTGCATACTTGCTGACCCCTGGTCCCTTAGCACTCGTCGCGTACAGCGTACCGTTGCGGCTTGTAGCCATACGCCTCGGCCACTGCGGACTTCCCTCTACTTTGCTCCAGGTGACACCCGTATCGGTGGATTTATATATCCCATCTCCATAGGCGATCGCATAAACTAAGCCAGACACCTGTCTATCGAACAAAACCGCTGTAATTCCAATATCCTTTTTAGCTGTTCCGGGAAAAGAATTAACTTTAGTCCAACTTCTACCAGCGTTTGATGACTTCCACAGTCCATCTTGCCGCGAGCCGAAGAAAATCAGATTTGAATTAAACGGATTGACAACTAATCTTTCTCCCATCCATCGTTTATTTTGGTTGCCTCCCATTGGCAAGTCAAGGTTTAACTTAGTCCAAGTTGCACCTTGATTAGTTGACTTAAAAATTGTTCCAGGCCGATCCCAAACGTAGGAACCTGCCGCAATATAAACAATCTTCGGATCTTTCGGATCGAAAGCTAGTGCTTCTCCCCCATAGTAACGGCGTTGGGAAAGCGGAAAATGGTCAGTTATCGGAACCCAGCTTTGCTCTCGTGGATTCCAACGATAGAAACCACCGACATCGGTTTTGATATAAACAAGGTCTTTTTGTAAAGGATGGAGGTAGATACCCGTAACATAGCCACCTCCTCCCAGGGATACATTATTCCACCCGGTCGATGCAGTTGTTTTCTGAATATCAAAAATAGCTAACTCTGCCCGTTCAAAGGCAGAGTTAATGACGCTGACACTTTTGATTTGCTGAAATGCTATAACAGCAAGCAGGGAAATAATAGCAATTAGAACTATACGATTTAGGCGGTTCATACCGACTGACCAGACTGCTCTTGTAGAATCTGGCGTTTTTGAGTACTTCCTCTCATTTTAGAGGCGAAAGTATCAATTTGGGAATAAACAGATTGGGGCAAAAGCCAAAGCAAATAAGCCGATACCCAGGTAAAAATAGTCCGTTTTGGTTCTTCCAGCAAGATGCGCCAGTAGGTAGACAAAGCTCGATTAATCAGTTGTACAGATGCTTCACCTGCCTGCATACGCACAGCACTTCTGGCTAAATAACGTAGCTGGTATGCTCTAGCCATATTTTCCCACTTAGCAACCAGTTCTGGAGCATACGAGCGAGTCTTTTCAAATACCTTTTCCCAAGACTCGAACTGTTTGACAAAATTAGCTGAAAGACCTCCGGAATTTACCCGGTAGAGAGTCATAACGTCGGGAATTCCCTCAATTTTCCAAGATGTCTGGATCGCGATACGTAGCCAACATTCTATATCTTCTGACTGGCGAAAGCGATCGTCGAAATAAAAATCCTCTACAGTACCGTAAAGATTATCTTCAAATCGAATTGCTTCAAACACATCCCGCCGAATCACCGCCGCCGAACCATTCCCAATTGGACTACCGCGAAGTAAACAAGGCACGTCAATATCTGTGAGTTGGGGCATCGTATAAGTGCCTAAATCTTTTCCCGCTTCATCCATAAAAGCAGAACGGTTAAAGCTAACACCCACATCTTGCGAATTGTCAAGATGAGCGACATTCTTTTCCAGCATTTCTGGTAACCAAACATCGTCCCCATCTAGAAATGCTAAATATTCACCTTGAGCGTGACGAATACCAGTATTTCTAGCCCCAGCCAGTCCGCGATTTTTTTGCCGAATGATTCTAATTCTGGAATCTGTTAATTGCTGACAAATTTCGACGCTGCGATCGGGAGACTCATCATCAATAATCAGCACTTCAAAATTTTGATAAGTTTGCTCTAAAACCGACTGTACCGCAGCAGCGATATATTTTTCTACTTTGTAAGTCGGAACAATGACAGACACTTTTTTCATGCTAGTTACCAACTCGGTTGCCGTTACAGTCTCATCTTTAGCTGGGAGTCAAATTCTGATTTAACTTATCTTGGCTGATCTTGAAGAATACGACGCTTTTGAGCAGCGCCCGTAATCTTTAAAGCAATATCCTCAAGTTGGCGGTACAAAGACTGGGGTAAAAGCCACAGAGAATAAGCAGCTGCCAAAGTCAAAAATGTACGGCGCGGTTCCTCTAAAACAATGCGCCAGTAAGTAGCTAAGGCACGATGAGCAAATTTCACAGCCGAAGCGCCGTCTCGCAGACTGACAACCCTCCGAGCTAAAAACCGCAACTCGTAAGCTCTAGCTCGATTTGCACACTGATTTACCAGTTCCGGAGCGTAGGAGCGGGTTTTTTCAATTACCTTTTCCAAATCTTCCAACTGCTTATTTACGTTAGTTGAAGCTCCCTGCAAATTTACTCTGTATAGTGTTAGAGCTTCAGGAATTCCCTCTACTTGCCAGTTAGTTTTAAGAGCAATCCGCAGCCAGCATTCCACATCTTCAAAATGGCGCAATTGCTCATCAAAATAACATTGCTCTGCACTTGAAGCATTATTTTGAAACTTAATTGCTTCAAAAACCTCTTGCCGAATCACCGGAGCAGAACCATTACCAATCGGATTCCGGCAGAATATCTGAGCCGGAGTAATCTCCTTAAGTTTAGGCATTTGGTAGAGATTTAAAGGCTTGTCTGTTTCATCAATGAAAGCAGAGCGGCTAAAGCTAATTCCTACGTTTGGTGAATTTTCTAGATGAGCAACGTGCTTTTCTAGTTTTTCCGGTAACCAGAGGTCATCCCCATCTAGAAAGGCCACATACTTGCCTTGAGCGTGGCGAATGCCAGTATTTCTAGCGGCTGATACTCCTCGATTCTGCTGACGAATCATTTTAATCCTGGGGTCGGTGAATTGCTGACAAATTTCTACGCTGCGATCGGGAGAACCATCATCAATTAGCAGGAGTTCAAAGTTTTTATAAGTTTGCTCCAGAACCGACTGTACTGTAGCCGCTATATACTTTTCGACTCCATAGACCGGAATAACGACAGAAACCTTTTGCATAAATATCCACCCTTCTCAAAAAGTAACAGATCAGTTAATCTCTTTAACTGGTTCACCTCTATTTGAACCAAAGACGTATCGAGTAGCCCAAATTGTAATCAAAGGCAGCACAAGCATATGAGTTACTAAAACAGATATAGCAACCCCGATCGCTTGCCAACGCACTCCGATGAGCAGTCCAATAGCAAAAATTACAGTAAATAACAGATTTCCCTGTAAGCTTAAGTTAGGCTTGTCGATCGCTGCCAAAAGGTTAGTAGCAGCCAGGAAAAAAGGACGAGGTATTGCTGATAAGCAAATCAAAATTAGGATTGGAATTGCCACTATCCATTTTTGACCAAAAACAATTGGCACGTATAACGGAGCCAAGCTAGATTGCAACAAAACCAAGGGTATAATAATCGAGCCAATTGTTTTGAGACCGCTAAAATACCGTTTCTTGAATTCTACCCAATTTGAGCGTACTGCACATAAGTGAGGATACAATGCTACGGTAATAGATTGGATGACGCTTAAACTAATTCCTAAACCTGCATTGAACGCAAAGAAATATATTCCCAGTTCCTTAACTCCTAAAAAACGACCAACTATTAAATAATCCAAATTGTTTCTCAAAGTTGCTAACATTCCAATCCCAATAAAATTGACACCAAACTTAAAAATTTCCCACCATCGCTCTGTAGTAAAGCCTTTAGTTCGACGCCAAGGATGATTATATATACATACGATCGCGTCAAGAGGAGCAGCGATAATTCTTGGCAGTATAATTGCCCACATTCCCATGCCTAAAAGCGCAAATACTGCCGTTAAAATATTCCCGACTGCAAGTTGAACAGTGCCACTAATTGCTGTAATTTTGAGTCTATTTTCTCTCTGTATAAGTGCGGCTTGTATCCTGCCTATGGGCGTAATCAAATAAACAGTTCCCATCAGACAAATTGGCATAATAAGTCGATTGTCATGATAAAACCAAGCTACCGGAAAAGCAGCTACGCACTGAATAACAAATACACCAAAACAAACTACCCAATTTAACCAGTATGCACCGTTGCATATGGATTCGAGTTTTTCTTTATCAGCCTGGATTACCTTACCGGCAATACCGATTCTAGTTAATACTTGTGTAAATTCATAAACTGTCAAAACCAGAGCTACTAACCCATAGTCATAAGGGGTTAAACAGCGAGCCAAAATGACAGTTGTTAGTAAGCGAAAGACGCGATTAATTAATTCTGCACCGCCCAACCAGCCAAGATTGCGAATAAAATCGCTATTAAGCTTACTTTTGAGCTTAGCGATCGGTTTAGCCAACCTTTTGTTTAAGTTCACAGTTGCACCTTGAATAGTATGCTGGCCGTAACAAAACTGTCCTAAGAGTCGGTTCTACTTGCTACAAAGACTATATTACGTCTTGATTGCCTAACCTTAAATTTTTCGTCGAAGAAGCTGGAAATATTTTACCAATAAATTGCGTAAAGTTGCTCGACAACTTATAGGGAAGTAGTCGCATCAATCCTAATTTCAATACTAAACGCATAGTCTGGCGGTCAAGCAAAATCTTTGGATAACACTGGATTGCCTTTTGTAGTTTTTGAATAGCCTGCCTAACCCCTTTATCGTCGAGGACGTGAGCTATGGATAGCTGCGTCAGGAATCGATACTGATAAGCTAGGCTCTGATTTTTAAGAAATTGTAGCTCTGGTGGCGCTTCTTGAAATGCTCTTTCAATTACCGTGAGACCATATTTTTCCATCACATCCACTTTGGATGTCATTGATTGTGAGGAGCGACGGTAAAGAATTTGATATTTAGGAACCAAAACAAAAGGACACAGAGCCGCTAGCCTTATGTAATAGTCCCAATCTTCAGCAGATTTAAGGGTAGGATCGAACCTGCCTGCTGCTTCAATAAATTCCCTACGACCCATAATATTTGAGCCGCTGGAAATAAAGTTTCTGATTAATAATTTAGGGTAAACATTACCCTCATAATATAGTGGTTCCCACGCATATAAAAATTCACTGTTTTCGTTTATAAAAGCAGTCCAGCTATAAGCAATTCCTGCTTCGGGATGTTGCCGCAAAGCTGTTAACTGTAGCTCTAATTTATCTGGTGTCCACAAGTCATCTGCATCGACGAAGGTAATATACTCTCCCGTAGCGCGATCGATTCCACGGTTGCGAGCTACTGGTAGTCCACCGTTTTCATAAGAAAAAACCTTAACTCGTGAATCTTCAATTGCATTGAGTAGTTCCACCGTTCCGTCAGTCGAACCGTCATTAATGACAATTATTTCAAAATCTGTGAAAGTTTGTTTTTGTAGGGATTGGATTGTTTCTAAGATCGTTTTCTCAGCATTGTAAGCAGGAATGATAACAGATATAACTGGCATAGATACTCCCCTCGATACTGTTGAATTATTTTTTGAATGGCAACGTTTAGTGAATGTTAGCGGTAAATAACGATGGTAAAACTAAAGCAATGGCGTAACTTATGAACCATATTAATCAATACGTATAAACACCGCAAGCGGTTATAATATAACTTTACTTAATCTTTAAATTAACGTGATTACTTTACTTAATTATAAAGTTTATATAAAGGGTTCTTTCGGATCAAATATGCTGTTGTAGTAGCACAGCTAATTAAAATCTTGGTACGACCAACATATTGATGATGCCGTGCCCCTACAAAATGTTCATTGTAAACATTAGCATAATAATTCCGAAAGACCCATATAAAGGAAATGGGGCTATTTTTTTGATTGCTGGATATTTAGAAGAGGATATTTTTGGGAAATTTTTCTTTAAAGGCAATGCCCATTATCACCAAACCAGGCCAATAGATGTAGATCAGAGCCTCTAAATTTTCAGCAAAAGAGAAGAAGAATAAAACTAAAACTACACCTAACCCTACCTGGGCGGTTTTGTTTTTCTGGGCTTTGATAAGAAGCTCTATAAAACTCCAGAACAAGGGAACTGCAAATGCGATAAAACCTACTACCCCGCTAGTGAACAGAAGACCAAACCAGGTATGGTGAGAGCCAATTGGCTTGCGGGTCGTAACTGGGGGACCTTTCGGCTCAACAAGCCCATGACCCCAGATGGGTGCTTCTGTCCACCAACGGTACAAAGCGATGCGACCCAAGATATCTCTAACTTGTGAAGATCCAGCTCGTTGACCGTCGAATTGTGTTTTGAAGTCTTTAACCCAAGTGATTATCTGAAGACCGAAAAGACCGGATAAGAAACTAACTACTCCTGTGCCGATTTGTACGCTGGGGCGACTAAAGTTCACTAAAAGCAATATTAGGAATGGAAGAATGAGCAGACATAATGTACCTAACCGTGAATCTGCCCCCACAACCATTGCAGCAGCACCAATCATGCCAATCCATCGCCACTTTTTGTTGGATTCTTGACAGGTAAGAAAAAAATAGATATCGCCTACCAGTCCTAATGCGGGAGCCCAAGGTGCAAATAAATATAGGCGGGGTTTATGAGTTTCACCATCAATACCGTAGAGTAATACCCTGTAATACTCGGCACCAACGCCTCCTATTTTCTGTAGTGGAGAAGTATATATGGATGAAGGTAAATGTACTATACTTGCCATCTGGCAAATTGGAAATAAAATTAAAGTTTGTAGGCAAAGAATACAGGCAGCTCGGTAAATTAATTGTGGTCGGATCTTGAGGCAACCAATAAGAGGAAATAAGGCAAAAAGAGCCCATGTCCTGATAAAAAAGTTAATGGTTGACCTAATCACACGAGCAAGATCTAGATTATAATCTAGATGGCTCCCAATTAAAGCTACTTCCATCAATAACATACAAATAATCCATACCCATACTCCCAAGGGAATAGTAATTTTTTCTTCAACGGGAGTGTCGTCCGTCTGATCCCAGAGTTTTTTGCACAGGTATATCGCTAGGAACCAAGCCATTATAAAAGCTAATATATGCTGCGCCCCCAGCAAGTACAACACATAGGTTCCAGTTATGTAATACCAAACTACCTTTTCTTCAAAGTTTTGAGGTTTGATTACAGAATTTATCTCATCTTGGGATGAGCTTTTATCTATTTTTCTAAAAGCCGAAAAAAGTGAATTTATCATAGTCAAACGCTCAAGATTTACGCCAAGGTCATCGCGAGCATCGGTTGTGTGAGTTGCTGACTGAAGGACTGGGTGGGGATGCGATCGATCTTCCTGTGTCCTACAGACTCCACCCAGCCACCTCTATCAGATTAATTTTTCCAGATAGCCTCTCTGGGATTGTATATCAATACTGTCGCATTGACAAGGTTCACTTTTTACGGAGTTGCTAGGAGCTCCATCTCGCTTAGAGATCACCTTAGCAGGCACACCAACCGCAATTGAATAAGGAGGAATATCTTTATTTACGACTGCTCCAGATCCAATCACACTGCCCCGACCAATTGTGACCCCATCTAGTACTTTTACACCACTCCCCAGCCAACAATCATCCTCAATCACAATTCCCTTATAGGTGTGTCCTTGCTGTACGATCGGCACTGTTGGATCGGTGAAAACATGATTGTTGGCAAAAATTCCTACGTGCGGAGCAATCAGACAGTACTTACCAATTTTGATATGGCGACCCGTCATACAGGTATAGGGGCCAATAGATGTGTAATCGCCAATCTCGATATAACCGCTGCCACCCGAATGAAGTTTGATATCAGCGGCACGATTGAGGCGGACCCAATTGCCAACGCAAATTTTGCTATCTCGTCCCACATTTCTTAGACGAACGTAGCGATCGATCTTAGTCCCATTGCCAATTTCGACACAATCGGCATTAACAAATTCAACGCCGGGTTCAATTTGTACCGAATTACCTAGCCGCCCCAAAATTAAACGGTATAAAAAACTTCGTAATACTCTACCTGGTTTGAGCGGTATCCAGCCCACTAATGTGGTGATTAAAGGTTCTTTCCAGTAGAAACGTCGTGAAGTAGATGGAGACTGTTTAGTATTCATAATGTTGCACCTTGACTGGGGTCGATAATAAAAAACTACCTGGCTACGTTGACTACCGTTGCTGTTCTAAAGTGGCTGTAACTGTAAACTTGCAGAAAGCTCGTAAGCTGCTGATTCAGGCTGCTCTGCCAAAATACTCTGATAGAGTGTTACTGAATCTGCCGCCTCCATACTTATAGTCCGAACAGGCTGAATGCCTTGGCGAAGTTTATCCAAAAAATCTGGCTCTAAAGCTAGCTTGGCAAAAGCGTCAGCCCAGGCTTTTACATCGCTGGCAGGCACTAACAATCCATCCACGCCGTGCTTCACTTTTTCAGCAATTCCCCCTAGATTAGAACCTACTACGGGAACGCGATAAGCATGGCCTTCCAATACTACTACTGGCCCCGTTTCTAACCATTGCGACGGTACGGTCAAGACATCAAAACCTGACAATGCCGAGCCTAATTCTGAGCGTTTTAATTGTTTGGCAACTCGGATGCGGGGATCGTCACCAATGCGAGATAGAACTTGTTCTCGATATTCCTCGTTGCTAGCAACGCCATGAATAATTAATTCGATCGGCACATTAGGCGGTAGGGATTTTACTGCTTCTACAATGATATGAATTCCCTTAGTTTGATCCCAGCGACCTAAGAAACCAACTCTTAGGGGTTCTCCTGGCTTTTTGGGCTGCAAAACTGTTTGTTTGTAAGCCTCGGCAAAAGATTCAGCAATCCCGTGTCTCAACAAGAAAAGTTTTTCTTTAGGTATGCCATTAATCGTCAAAGCTTTGCCAACCCATTCAGACATAACAACAATGCGATCGGCAAATTTCGCCATTTCTTGTAAGCCTTCTAGACGAGCAGCCACATAAGCAGGTGTAGTAAAAGGGCTAAGGAAAGCATCTGCACTTGCACTGATAGGCGCTGGCGTTTTACTCAAACGCCGCATAAGTCCTCCTGCTATTTGGCTTGCAGGCACGGGTATACGACTCAAAGTTTCGATAACTGAAGGCGGTATGCTTCGCGAAACACCGCAACAATAGCTACAGCGCACGGGATCGATCTTGCCGTCGCAAGCTTCTTTTCCGTCCAGCATTAGGGTTTGGCGTTGGCAAATCGGTTGAGGCAATCTTACCGACACAGCTGTCCCCATCCCTAATTCTTTGGCTAAACGAAGATGAGGCAAACCGCACTTGGGAGTCCACTGATGCTGATGGTAGATGTCTGCTTTTTGCGCTTTTAGCCAACGAGCGAAATGCTCGAAACCACCGTGGGGAGAAGGCCCATGATTTGGTTCTGGTTTTGGCGTGGGGGATACAGGATACCGATAAACTTCTACTCCGTTGTATGTGTAAAAGTTTTCTTTAGGATCATCTTGAGATGCAGCTATCTTGCTCTCTACTCCCATAGCTTCTAGCACTGGAAGAATTTCACTTAGATGAATATGAATTCCTCCACAACTTTCTGGAAAATAACGAGCAACTGCTTGGATGGTTTTCATAGGTCAAGAGTTCTTTCAATTCAACTTGACGGGCAATATTTTTCTCTTTAAGGGGCTTGTGAGTCGCATTTTTCTCAACAAGCCCCGGTTTCTTGGTGGTTGATTTTAATTCAATTAGGCAAACACTTTTGTAGACAGTAAAGGTTTGCCATCCATGTATTCGGGAATAGGCGCATCCATGAGTTCCAGAATAGTGGGAGCTAAATCTACTGCGTGTCCTTCGGCCAAGGTGGAACCGGCCTCAATTCCAGGCCCTTTGATAGTCCAAAATCCTCTTGGACGGTGAGCGCCGGTGCGATTGAAATAGATCGGCCCAATGCGATCGTATTTGGGGCTGTCTACCACGTCCACAGCAAAGTCTTCCCAGACTACTACTAGGTCTGAATCTGGTAGTTTGGGATCGTTGTCTGTGGGTTTTTGACGAGTACGGACAACTTTTTTAACGATCGGCTTCCCAGTTCTGGCATCGGTGAGTTGATGCAACTGTTCGATCAACTCATCGCAGACAGCATTGTATTCAGCAGGGGAAACAATACCCTGAGATTCTCTTCCTTGCAGGTTGATGCGGATATAGCCATCGGAGAAACCGGGAATGTAAAATGCTTTCATCTGCGGCCAATATGGTTGATACCACTTGGATGGATGCCAGCTAAACAATTCTGTTTGGGGAGAACCTGTCAGTTTGGCCCATTTCTTGTAGAATTTGGTCAGGTACGGTCTGAAGCGACCGGGAATCTTTGGCTCTACAGACCTTAAAAATGTTGCCATTGGATCTGGGTCATTTTTCAGGTTGTGGAGCAGTTTGTACCAGCTATCTTTGGGATTTTTAGGAGTTAGTGGCGGTGGTGGTGTCATTCCCATCTCTTGCGACTTCAGCAAGGATTTGCCAGGGAAGCTAAACCGATAGAGAAATTCGGGTAATACAACCATACTCAGTAAGTCGGCTGAGTTGGCACCCTGACCGTGGGCTGAAAATACGATTACGTAAGCATTCTCTGGAGCTTCGGCTAACATCTCTCCCAGAGACTCGTCCACGGCTTCAAAGTATTCGAGCATCGGATCGCGGTCAGCAGAAGCTGTCTGCTTATAAAGGGGGTGATCCGGTTGACTGAGATGCCAGAAGTAATGCTGTGCGGTGTGGGTTTCACCAATAGCTGTCAGAAACAGATCCCACTGTTCCCGGCTCAGTAAGTCTTTAGTAATAGCTGTGCGACGCTCAAGTCCAACCTCAAGGTCGCGCTTCAGTTTAGCTACGGAGCTTGGATTGTACCAATCTGAGCGATCGTTATGGTGAAATGTATCGGCTGGGTGGTCTCCGTATTTCTCGATCAATTCAGAAAGTAGTCCTTTGGGTTCAGATGCGCGATCGATCATCGGCGCATGGGCTCCCCAGGCTAGAGCTTGTATGCCATTTACGCGATCGGAAATGGTAGTCTGGGGCATATCGAATACAGCCACCCGATACTTATCTCCCACAGCATAAAACGGGGCATACTCGTTAAAATCATAGGCTCCGTGTTCGCCCAGAGTCTTTGTCTGGTAGGTTTTCGGGTTGAAGTCAAACTTTGACCAGTAGCCCGTCTTATGGGGAAGACAACCTGTGAGAAAGTTTGTCCAAGCGGATTCGCCCTTGTAATACTCCATGTTTACCAGGCGTCCGTAGGCTCCTTGTTGCCGCAGGCGAGCCAGGTTCTTCAGATGTCCCTCAGACATCCATTTTTCCAGCAATACTGGGTCTGCTGAGTCCAATCCAATTGCAATGACTGAGTTTTTCACAATCTACTCCTACTTCAATCTATGTGTTTATCAATTTGCTTGAGCGACTAAATGAATAAATTTGAGGGCAGCGGGGCTATTTTGTATAAGTTACTGATGTTTTCTCAAACATCATCGCTGCTTAGTTTTGTCATCAGATAATTGCGTAACTTTTGAAATATTAATCAATACGTAGAAACACTGCAATGTTTTAGAGGGCTTCTTTATCTACTCTTTAAAAAACTGTCCCATTTATGATTAAATTGCTAAGTTTATGTGAAGCATCTAAGATCGACCCTGAGACAGAGCCAAAATTCCGCAGCTAACAGGTAAGGAAGGGTTTGACCACATACTTTGTATACCTAGAGATATACGGTGCAGACAGTTGCCTACAGAGTCAGTAATTTCCGAGGGTAGTGAAAAATCAGAGCGGATCTTTGTGTGCGAAGCCTTGGAGGACTCTCCAAGCAGTAGTACCACCGTTCCCCTGTGCGATCGCATTCTGATATGGCGATTCGCTTTGAGAAGTAGCTTGCCCGATCCCTGGCAGGTTGACGTTAGTAGCTGAGCCTGCTGCGGGCAAACTAATAGCCAAATCACTTGTATAGCTTGGCGATGCAATCTTTAAATAAAGTAAAGCTAAGCCCCAAATGGCTGTATTAGTAACAATGCCTAGTATTAAATAAAGTGGCCAAGTTCGCTGCACCGCTGAGGAGGAAGGGGATTGTGAGATCGTTAATAACTTAGTCATCACAAATTTATGAGCATCGATTATACTGTTAATCGGCATAGCACTCTATTTTCCGATGCTTCCCTTGACTCTACATCGGTCTTGGGAATGAGAATACGATCGCAGACACAGAGTAGGATTTAGCGGACGCGATCGCATTCTCTGTGTCTACACAACTAACCCAGCCACCGCTTTACGCACCATAGACTTGCCTTCACAGTGTTCGGGAATACTAGCTCCCATCAAGTCCAAGATAGTAGGAGCCAAATCCAGAGCATGACCTAGAGGCAGATCGGAATCAGCCGGAAAGTCTGGCCCTTGAGCTAGCAAAAATCCTCTAGCGCGATGGCTTCCGGTGCGATGAAAGGGAACAGGCCCAATGCGTCCCAGGTCGCCACTATCAACCACATCGGTGGTATAGTCGTCTTGCCAGATAATCACAAGGTCAGCATCAGGCAATTTTGGATCGGAATCAGTTGGACTTTGCCTAGTACGCATAATTTTTTGCACCATAGGCTTACCCGTGCGACCATCTTTCAAGTCGTAAAGCAATTCGCTCAATTCATCGCAAACCGCATTGTACTCAGACGGTGCTACTATTCCATTCGGTTCGCGTCCCTGTAAATTAATGCGGACATACCCTTCCGAATAGCTAGGTAACGCAAACGCTTTCATTTGCGACCAGAACGGTCTGTACCAAAGTGCTGGTTGAAAATATTGGGGCTCCGACTGGGAGAGCAAATCGAAAGGCGAAACTAAATCTGGTTCTTGGCGAAGGCCAAAAAGCGACTCCAGGCGATTAAATACTTTGAGAGGCAGATTTGCTCTCAAAAACATTTTTATCGGTGAGTCGTGTTTTAAATTCCAAACCGCTCTCAGCCAGCACTTTTTCGCACGTTCGCCGGTAATTGGCGCTCCCGGAGTCGTTCCCGCTTTACCCCGCGCCAGACCAAATTTTCCTGGAAAACTGAATCTGTACATCAACTCCGGCAAAAACACCATACTGGGGAGATCCATCACATTCGATCCCATGCCGTGAGCCGCAAAGACTACCACGTTAGCATCTTTTGGTGCTTTGGTGAGCATTTCGCCGATCGCTTTATCTATAGCTTCAAAAACTTCCAGCAGCGCGTCACCTTTGTACTGAGATCCCACAGACTCGTAGAGAGGATGATCCGTCGTCTCGCTCAAATGCCACAGATAATGTCCCGCAGAATGGGTTTCGCCAAAGATAGTCAAAAATAAATCCCAATTATCCCGCTGCAATAGATCCTGACAAATCGCAGCACGCCTGGAAATCCCGATTTCCATGTTTTTCTTAAGACGGGTTAGGGCATCCACATCCATTGTGTTTGCATTATCTTTATTGAGCGTAGGATGCTCGCCGTGCTTGCTAATTAGCTCATCTAAAAGTCCTGCGGGTTGAGAATGACTGGGCGTCAGCGGAGAGTGCGCCCCCCAAGCTAAAACCTGTACCCCATTCACTTCGTCTGATAGCGACGACTGAGGCATATCAAATACCGCTACCCGATACTTTTCCCCCAAGGCATAGAATGGTGGAAACTCGCTAAAATCGTAGGCGTTAACTTCTTTTACGTCATAAGTACCTTCCTGAAGTTTTACGGGTGCCCAATACCCAGTTTTCTCAGGCGAACAACCTGTTAAAAAAGTTGTCCACGGCGTTTCTGCTCTGTAGTAATCGAAGGTATCTAGGTGAGTAAATGCTCCCTGTTCGCGTAAACGACGCAGATTTTTTAGATGTCCCTGAGACATCCAATTTTCCAACATAACTGGGTCGGCGGCATCCAAACCAATAGCAATAACGGGGCGTTTCATAGTTCTATGGATGAAAGGTATCAACTTGGATTTTTACTTTGGCGATCTTAGGTGTAAATTTTGTCATCAACGTTAGTTTGCTACTAAGTATTGTCTTTGGAATTACGTAAGTAGTAGCAATGTTAAATCAGTAAATCTTCGGAAATGATAACTAACCCGTACAAAATATGGCTATGTGTTATTACTGTCTTTACTGAATCTTTAAATTTGCTGGCGTTTTTGCCAGAACTTGTTAAGTAGAGATGAAGCAAGTCCTGGAGTTTGGAGGAGTGGGAGTGGGAGAGAATATCGATCGGTCATCAAGGGACTTGGCGTCAAGGATCTAATCCCCCCAGTTACAGCGGCTTGCAGTCGTGGCGATAATCCTTTCATCCAAAATCGAATGACTCTTGCGTGGAAATACGTAACAGACAAAAAAATACTCCCACAGCTAGAAGCTTTAGGAGTATCAAAATGTTACACAAAAATTGCCGTTTTTGAACTGCTAACTCCCTGGAATAGGATTTTTAAAGTTGCGAGGTCCCTTATAGCCTGTTAAATCGGCAAGTTTATCCAACGATTGCACGCCCTCATAGAACTGGCCGTTAATTTCCCAAGTTGGATAGCCTTTGATATTAGCCGCTTGGCAGAGGTTTGGACGAGGATTTTTGCCCTTGGGGTCACACTCAACGTAATTGAATTCCGCAGCAGCTTCTTTGCCAAACAATTCTTTTTGCTCGTGGCAGTGCGGACACCAGTAAGCACCGTACTCTTTTGCACCCGCCTGTGTGAGATGACGCGCTAAAGCTATTTCTGCTGGGCCAGAGGAGTTTTGAATCGTAAAGCCAACTTCCACACCAGTGGAATCACCACCAGCGGTGGGTGCTTTAGCGCTAGCATAAAGGCCCAGGGTGCCAATCAGCGCCACCATCCCCACGACAATGCCGGTAAAAAAGAGCTGTCCTAGATCTTCCCAAGCGTGACCTATTATGGTAATTACGAATAAAGCAATTGAGAATACTGCCGAGGCGAGACAGTACAGACAAAACGCCTTGATCTCAAAGGCCATTAGATAAAAGAGATAGCCGCTGAAGAAGAGCATTGCGGTTGCACCCGCAAATAGCCCCAGCCAAGTCCATTTTTCCACCTGAGAACGCAGACCTTTCTGTTCTTGTGGATCTAAAGGCAGAGGAGCTAATGCAAGAGCGGCCATACCAGCGTAGCCTAGCAAACCAAACAACGAGAGGGGCAGGCCAAAAATTTTGGCATAATTGCTCTGTAGGACAGCGTTGCAGTTGATGGCACCAGCTGTGGGGCAGAGGGCTTCTTTTATCACGCCCCACTCAACTAGGGTTAAGTAAGCTGTGTCTAGGATACCTAAAACGGCGATCGCTGCGATCAGATAACGAGACCAGCGATGAATCCAGGGTGTAGAACGTCGGCGAGTCATAAAATTTTAAAACGTTGCTATCTGGTGCAATCTGGCTATTACTTTGCCAAGGATTTCTATCCCATTTTGACCCATGCAGCCTAAACCGATCTGGTTCGATCGAGCAGATCGAGTTCACAAATGTAGTTTAACCTCCTTCGAGGGCTGAGGCTGAGATTTAGCGGACACGCTGCGTTGCATTGCTTCGACAAATTGGCTGACGCGAATCGGATCGACTGGTTGGTCGCGGCGTCCGTGGCGCTTGAGGGAACTGGAGACGATCGCACCGTCAGCTGCCTGTATCAGTGTAGAAATATTTTCCCAGTTGGCACCGCTGCCGATAAATACCGGCGTCCCGTTTGCTGCCGCCCTAGCTAGTTCCAAATCTTCTAAACTAGGGGGGCTGCCAGTTGCCCAGCCTGACAAGATTACGGCGTCTGCTAAACCCCGCTCAATGGTATCTTGCACGGCTACGGTAAGATTGGGGGAACCCAGAGGCCGTGCGTGTTTCACCAAAACGTCTGCCAAGATTTTGACATCGCTGCCTAACTCGCGCCGATAGCGGAGCAGTTGATGCGCCTGTCCTTCAATCAATCCTTGGTCTGTGGCCATGACGCCGGTTAGGACGTTGACGCGGATAAACTGGGCTTTAACGCAGGATGCGATCGCCATTGCACTGCGAGCGTCGTTACGTAAAACGTTGATCCCCACTGGCAGCGCGATCAAATTCATCAGCCTAGAGACAATCACCGTCATGGAACTTACCACTGCTGGGTCTACTTGGCTGTTTGTAAACGGCGCATCGAAAAAATTTTCTACCATGATGCCATCGACGCCCCCCGAAGCTAAGGCCGTTGCCTCCTGCTCGGCGCGATCGATCGCTGCTTTCAGGCTACCCCCCCAGCGGGGCGATGTGGGTAGCGGCAATAAATGAACGACTCCAATAATGGGATGCTGCGTTTTGAAAATCTGTTTCAAGTCCACCTGTTTACCATTCCGACTCGGCGGCAAAGTCAGTCAACCGTCACTAGCACATTTTGGTACTTTTGTCAAGCAATTATCCCAATGTATCTACCAAATAAAAATGGTAGAGATTCGATGCAGTAGGGCGACTCAAGAAATCTCATGTTTTAAGGGATTCCTTTGACTTATCTTAACAGGGTTGATGTCCTGACAACGCCGATCTGACCATCGGGGTGGTCAATGGGGCAAACCAGACAAAAAAAATATTTGTTTAGAATTATGTTGAGATTGTAAATTTTGCGTTATCATTCAAATTACTGACATCGGTGCGATTGCTCTAAGGCGTAGGCCAACCTACCCTGTATGATGGGCTACGCGATCTCCTCAACCCTTGCTAAGCTTGCTTATTGCAGTAGCGTGTTGGAGGAAGCAATCTATCGCGCCGTTGCCGATCGCCTACCAGCGAAGCAATACGGTTACAAAAATATCAGCCGTAACGCCAGCGTAGCGCGACCACGAACGACCTGACAGACCTTTCTCAATTTGCTAATGCCTCAATCTGTAATAGGCCAAAAGCCAACAATTGCCATCTCCCACCTGGGTTGTGAAAAAAACCGTATAGACACAGAACATATGTTGGGCCTGCTGGTGGAAGCAGGTTACCAGGTTGATACCAACGAAGAATTAGCTGATTACGTCATCGTTAACACTTGCAGCTTTATCCAGGCAGCACGAGAGGAATCCGTGCGTACCCTGGTAGATTTGGCGGAAGCTAATAAAAAAATTGTTATCACCGGCTGTATGGCGCAGCACTTCCAGGCGCAACTACTGGATGAGCTGCCGGAAGCGGTTGCTGTAGTGGGAACAGGGGATTACCACAAAATAGTAGATGTAATTACGCAAGTGGAAGCAGGTTTCCGAGTTAAACAGGTTTCCGCTCAACCAACTTACATCGCAGATGAGACGACGCCGCGCTACCGTACCACACCAGAAGCTGTAGCTTACCTGCGGGTAGCGGAAGGGTGCGATTACCGATGTGCTTTTTGCATTATTCCCCATTTGCGGGGAGACCAGCGATCGCGCACGATCGAATCCATTGTCAGAGAAGCCGAAAATCTAGCCGCAGAAGGTGTAAAAGAAATCATTTTGATTTCCCAAATCACCACAAACTATGGTATAGATATCTACGGTGAGCCTAGCTTAGCGGAACTGCTGCGGGCTTTAGGAAAGGTGGACATTCCGTGGATTCGGATGCACTACGCCTATCCTACAGGTCTGAGTACCGCCGTGATTCAGGCAATCCAGGAAACGCCTAACATTCTGCCATACCTGGATCTGCCCTTACAGCATTCCCATCCGGAAATACTCCGTGCCATGAACCGCCCTTGGCAGGGTCAGGTAAATGACAAAATAATTGATAAAATAAAAGAGGCGTTGCCAGAGGCAATTCTGCGTACCACGTTTATTGTCGGGTATCCAGGAGAAACAGACGCGCACTTCGATAGCTTGGTGCAGTTCGTCGTCCGCCACGAGTTTGACCATGTAGGAGTATTTACGTTTTCTCCAGAAGAGGAAACTCCTGCTTACAAGTTGCCAAATCAATTACCCCAATCGGTAATGGATAAGCGCCGGGAGGCGCTGATGCAAATCCAGCAGCCTATATCCCTAAAGAAGAATAAAGCGGAAGTAGGGAAGGTAGTTGATGTCCTAATTGAGCAGGAACACCCAGAGACTGGGGATTTAATAGGGCGTTCAGCGAGGTTTTCACCAGAAGTGGATGGATTGGTCTACGTCAAAGGAAATGCCCAACTGGGAACTATCGTGCCAGTGGTTATCCAAGACGCGGACACCTACGACCTATACGGTCATACGATTAGCTAACTGGTAAGAGGAAATGGGTGATTTTAGATGTCAGATGGGAGATTGAAAAATTCAATTCTAAATCTGAAATATGAAATCAGAAATTTACTTAGCAATTACCAATTAGCAATTAACAAATATCAACTAACAACAAACAACCGATCACTAAATGACTCTAACTTTCAAATCATTAGGTCTTTCAGACGCGCGTGTCCAACATCTCGAAGAATTAGGACTGACGACTCCCACGGCGATTCAAGCACAAGCAATTCCTCAGTTGCTGGCCGGACGGGATATGGTAGGTCAATCTCAGACGGGAACAGGCAAAACAGCGGCATTTTCCCTGCCGATTTTGGAGCGGCTCGATCTTAATCTGAATGCAGTTCAAGCGCTGATTTTGACGCCGACTCGCGAGTTAGCAATGCAAGTTTCCGAAGCGATCCGCGAGTTCAAAGTCGATCGCAAATTGTGGATTCTGCCAGTGTACGGCGGTCAATCAATCGATCGCCAAATCCGCCGCCTGCAACAAGGCGTCCACGTAATTGTGGGAACGCCGGGACGAGTGCTGGATCTGCTAGAACGAAAAGATCTCAAACTTAACCACGTTAGCTGGCTAGTGTTGGATGAAGCCGATGAAATGCTGAGCATGGGCTTTATCGACGATGTAGAAAAAATCCTCAAACAAGTACCACCTGAACGCCAGACGGCATTTTTCTCCGCAACAATGCCGCCAGCGATTCGCGAATTGGTAGCCAAATTCTTGCGATCGCCCGTCACAGTCACCGTAGAACAGCCCAAAGCCGCACCCAAGCAGATCAATCAAGTCGCTTACATGGTGCCCCGTGGCTGGAGTAAAGCACGCGCCTTACAGCCGATTTTGGAACTGGAAGACCCCGAAACAGGTTTAATCTTCGTCCGCACCCGGCGGGCCGCAGCCGAACTCACCAACCAACTGCAATCAGCCGGACACAGTGTAGATGAATATCACGGCGACCTCAACCAACAAGCGCGGGAACGGTTGTTACAGCGCTTCCGCAACAAGCAAGTGCGTTTGGTAGTTGCAACCGATATCGCCGCGCGGGGATTGGATGTGGATGACCTCACCCACGTGATCAACTACGACTTGCCGGATAGCGTGGAAAGCTACGTCCACCGGATCGGACGCACCGGACGTGCCGGAAAAGAAGGAACGGCAATTTCGCTGATCGAGCCGATGGATCGGCGCAAACTGAAGCTAATTGAGCGGCACGTGCGTCAAACTTTGTTCATTCGCTCGATTCCAACGCGATCGCAAATTGAAGGGCGTCAGCTAGAGAAGCTGCAATCTAAAGTGCGCGAAGCATTGTCTGGCGAACGGATGGCTTCCTTCCTACCCCTGGTAGCCGAATTGGGCGAAGAATACGACGCTCATGCGATCGCAGCTGCTGCCCTGCAAATGGCTTACGATCAGACTCGTCCCGCTTGGATGCGGTCTGAAAAATACAGTGCCGAGGAAGAAATTCCTTCAGACACTCCCAAACCCCGGCTCAACAAGCGTTCTAAAATCTCAGACGACTACGGTGATGAAGACTTCTCGACAAGTTCCAAGCCCCGGCTGAGCAAGCGTACTCGCATCGCCGAATCACCCAAAGTCGAACTTGGTAACTAATAGGTAAAAAGGAAAAAGTAAAAAGGCAGAAGTGAAGATTATCTTGACTTTTGCCTTTTTCGCTTTGTCATCTTTCGCTAGAACAGGTACGCCGCCCCAGCATTAGTAGCGCCGGTGTCGTCCCCATATGCTCCGATAAGGACGTTGTTGCCCACCGCTGCCACTGAGCTGCCGAAGTTATCGGCGATGCTTAGAGTCGGGTTGAGGAAAGTCCGCAACAGCGCCCCAGTAGTACCGTCAAATAGGTACGCCGCCCCAGCATCAATAAGAGCGCCTGTGTCGTCACCAGATGCCCCGATGAGGACATTGTTGCCCCCTGCCGCTACTGAGTAGCCGAAGTTATCGCCGTTGCTCGGAGTCGGGTTGAGGAAGGTCTGCAACAGCGCTCCGGTAGCGCCGTCGAACAGGTACGCCGCCCCAGCATCAATAATAGTGGCCATGTTGTCTTCGGATGCCCCGATGAGGATGTTGTTGCCCACTGCTGCTACTGAGTAGCCGAAGCTAGCGAAGGTCTGCGGAGTCGGGCGGAGAAAAGTCCGCAACAGGGCCCCGGTAGTGCCATCGAACAGGTAAGCCGCCCCAGCAGCATAAGGAGTAATGCTTGAGTCGTCAAAACGTGCCCCGATGAGGACGTTGTTGCCCACCGCCGCTACTGAGTTGCCGAAATAATCGAAGCTCTTCGGAGTCGGGTTGAGGAAGGTCTGCAACAGGGCCCCGGTAGTACCGTCAAACAGGTACGCCGCCCCAGCAGAAGGAGCGCCTGTGTCCTCACCCGGAGCCCCGATGAGGACATTGTTACCCACCGCCGCTACTGAGTTGCCGAAATAATCGTAAAAGTCCGGAGTCGGGTTGAGGAAGGTCTGCAACAGCGCCCCGGTAGTACCATCGAAGAGGTACGCCGCTCCTGATGCCCCGATGAGGACGTTGTTACCGACCGCCGCTACTGAGTTGCCGAAGTTATTGCTGTAGTTCGGAGTCAAGGTCTGCAACAGCGCCCCAGTAGTACCGTCAAACAGGTACGCCGCCCCAGCATCACGAGCGCCCGTGTCATCACCCGGAGCCCCGATGAGAACGTTGTTGCCCACCGCCGCTACCGAGGAGCCGAAGAGATCTTCGTTGTTCGGAGTTGGGTTGAGGAAAGTCAACTTCGGAACAGACACAGCATCATTATCTACAATCTCTACAAAGGCAGTATTTTGTGTCCCGATAGTTGCGCCACCAGTAGCATTTCCCAAACTTAAATTAATCTTCTCTGCATACTCAGCCAGAGTATCATCAACGATGGGAATCGTTACCGTCTTATTCGTCTCTCCCGCCGCAAAATTCACCACAACTGGCGTATTGTTATAGTCAGCAGGTGCAGTTGCCGTACCATTACTTGGAATCACCGCAACACTCACCGCACCATCAGACCCATCGCTGCGCGTCACCGTCACCGCCGTCACTGGCGTGCCATCCTCATTCACCTGGAAACTCGTACCACCAAACGCCAACGTACCCGGAGCAACAAAATCACTAGCATCAATCGTGCTGCGATTAACCCCCTTCAAAACTGCCAAAAACTGTCCGTTAGCAGCATCCTGAATAATCGTATCGGCGGCATTATTCCCAGTAGCTGAAAAGACATTTAGAATTGACAAAGTTAACCCTTCGATTAACCCAATCTTATCTGCACCATGCACATAGTCGGTAATAATATCCGCCTCAGCTACAGTCGCACCGCCAATTCCTTTACGGAGAAAGAAAGTATCTAAACCATCTCCTCCAGTTAAAGTATCTATCCCTATGTCGCCATAAATAAAATCATCACCAAGGTCACCCGAAACCAGGTCATTGCCTTGACCGCCTCGAACTATATCGTTGCCTTTCCCCCCTGAAATGTTATCGTTACCCTGATTGCCATTAACTACATCTGCATCTTGACCGCCATTGAGGCTATCATTGCCATCCAGTCCAAAAAGTGTATCTAACCCGGCATCACCAAACAGGAAGTCGTCGCCATTACCGCCAAAATTAGCTTCTATCCCTTGGTCACCATACAGCAAGTCATCGCCATCGCCACCAAAACCCGTATCGTTACCAAGGTCGCCGTAAATAATGTCGTTGCCAATGTCACCAAAAATCAGGTCGTTATCTTGACCTCCATGTGCTAAATCATTGCCAATTCCACCGTAAATGGTATCGTTTTGAGAGTTGCCGTTGAGTTGGTCATCCCCCTCAATGCCTTGTAGGATGTCATTGGCTGCATATCCTGAAATAAAGTCGGCTTCTGGAGTGCCGATGAGCGTATCGTTAGTGTCAGTGCCAAAGAATAAAGCCATTTTTTGATTTTCTCCTCAGCTATTTCTTCATGAGGTTAGTTCAGTCAGCTTTGGCCGGGATTCATGGATTTACAAACAAATATCCAACAACTTCCTTCTTGTGGGATGGGCGTCTCGCCCGTCCTACCTAAGTGACTGCGCGTGTCGCCTTGTCCCTTACCTCGTAGCCCCACAATAAGCCATAAGCTTATTTTTTGTAATTCCTAATGTGCAGATACATTCCCGTGAACGCACTTTACGGATTGAATTGATTTTTTTTGCACAAAAGATGAGGATTGTTTCAAAAAATGACTAATTTTGGATTTATTCAATACAACCAAGGAATCAGTTTTTTCACTCGTTTGCTGTAATCTGAATAATCAGGGTACTTTTCGGTTAACCAAGTTTCTTCGCGGTTAGCTTTGGCATCGAAAAAAGCAAAGATAATAACTATTGCGATTAAATGAGATAAACTGAGTTGAAAAATTGCCCAGCTAAATGCAGCTAAAATCACGCCACTGTACACGGGATGTCGCACCACGCTGTAGACACCAGACTGAACTATCTGCCCTTCTTCTATTGGATAAGGCAATGGTGTTAGCTGCTGTCCCAAATCTAGCAATCCTTTGAGAAATAGAGTTAATGCTGCTATTGCTAATAACGCAGCAATAACCCAACTGAAATATAACCACTCAGAAGAAGGAAGATTTAACCAAGTTGGTCGGTAAACGGGCAAAATAATCAAACCTACTATCAAAGCGCCTTGAAGTAAAACCCAGTATTCGCCGCGACTGTTATTGCGCCACCCTTCGCGGGTGAAGCCCCATTTTGTGAAGATGTTCATAATGTGCGATCGCTTATCCTGTAAATAATGTAGAACCCCACCCCCAGCCCCTCCCCGTCCACGGGGAGGGGAGCAAAAACAGCCCTGTTTTCTCTTCCCTCTGTGCGATTCAGGTGCAACCCCACCCCCAGCCCCTCCCCGTCCACGGGGAGGGGGGCAAAAACTCCCCCTCCCTTTCCCTATTATTCTCTTCTTTCTTTCCCCCCCCTCTCCGCAGGCGGAGAGGGGGGTTGGGGGGTGAGGTTCCCACTCATGCTAACCAGGGGCGACTCGCATTTTCGATCTGAGCAACTTCATCATCGCTGAGTCGCCAACCCAACGCACCAGCATTCTGCCGAGCTTGTTCCGCTGTTTTAGCACCCGGAATTGGTATAATATTCCCTTGTGCGATTAACCAATTAAGCGCAACTTGAGCCGGGGTGCGATCGTGCTTTTCTCCCAACTGACGCAGTAGAGATATTACAGGCGCGATTTTTTCTAAACCGCTACGACTGAAGCGGGAATCGAATCGGCGAGCATCTTTCGGTTCTTGATAATTTTCAAGTGTGTATTTGCCAGTAACCAAGCCTTGCGCCAGGGGGCTATATGCGAGGATGGTGACACCCAGCTGTTTAGCAGTACTAACGATTCCTTTACTTTCAACCTGTCGCGTTAGCAGGGAATAACGCACCTGATTCGTAGCTAAAGGCACACCCCTAGACGCCAAGATTTGGTGGGCTTCCCGCATCTGTTCGGATGAGTAGTTGCTGACACCCACTGCGGCTATTCTGCCTCGTTTTACTTCATCCGCCAAGGCGTTCATCAGCGTGTCTTGACTCATCAAGAAGGCAAAAGGCCAGTGTACCTGGTAGAGATCGACTTGCTGGACTCGCAGGCGTTTCAAACTTGCCGTCAGAGCCTCAGAAACCGACTCTGCTGTAAATCTCCAGGGCAAGGGGCCGTATTTAGTGGCAATTTGGACTTTTTGCTCTGTTTGCTGCATGAACTTTCCCAGCAGCTCCTCTGACAGTCCCATGCCGTAAATTTCTGCCGTGTCAAAAAAGTTAACGCCAGCATCCAGAGACGCCTTAAAAGCTTCCCACAGCTGGGATTCCCCGTAGTTACTGCCGTAATTCCAAAACAGTTTGTCACCCCAAGCCCAAGTGCCGATACACAGAGGTGTGACGGTAAGGCCATTTTTCCCCAGAGCGATCGCTTGCACTTCTGTTGCCATTTTTCTTTACACTTCTTTACATAATTCAAGTGTAGCGTTACCGAAAAAGGCTCAACCTGGGTCACTCACAGGGTATCTTTAGAGAATAGGACTTACGCTTTTCTCCCCTCCAGCCCCCCAAATCTGGGGGGAGAAGAGTCCTGTTCCCCCCAAATCTGGGGGAGAAGAGTCCTGTTCCCCCCAGATTTGGGGGGTAAGGGGGGCAAAACCTTGGTTAGTGCGTAAGTCCTGGAGAAGAAACCCGTTTGAGGAAATATGTCTAGTGGAGACTTATCAGATTTGCAGATAGAAGAAAATTCCAAGCAGTTGCCCAGACTTAATCTGCTCGCCATGTTAAGACTGGGGTTATTGCAAATCGGGCTGGGTATGATGTCAGTTCTCGTTTTTGGCGTCCTCAACCGCGTGCTGATCAGAGAGTTGGGAGTGCCAGCAACGCTTGCTACAATCATCCTTGCCCTAACTTTATTTGTAGCACCAGCGCGAGTTTGGTTTGGGCAGATGTCTGACACCAAGCCCTTGTGGGGATATCATCGCACGGGATATATCTGGATTGGCGCGGCAAGTCTGGCAATAATTGCATTTATAGCTGTGCAAGTAATGTGGCAGGTGGGCGGTAGTTTGAAAGCAGAAGGCTGGACGAGCCAAACCTACGGCTGGACTGCCTTGCTAGCGTTTTTGTTTGCACTTTACGGTGTGGCAGTCAGCGCCTGTTCTACGCCTTTTGCGACATTGCTGGTGGATGTTTCCGACGAGGATAATCGCTCTCAACTGGTGGGAATAGACTGGTCGATGCTAATGACGGGAATTATTATCGGAGCAATTACCATTGGCGTCTTGCTGAAAAAATTAACTTTAAATGCGCCCATTGAGGATCTACAAGCAGCAATTAATCGCTTATTTTCGATCGTGCCTGCGATCGTCTTTGGGCTAGCAATGCTTGCAACTTGGGGGATGGAGAAAAAATATTCCCGCTATACTTTGCGATCGACATTAGTTAACCGGGAAGAAAAGATTACCCTAGATAGAGCTTGGCGCATCTTAACTGCTAGTCGGCAAACTCAAGTATTTTTTACCTTTTTGGTAATGATGACGCTGGGCTTATTTATCCAAGATGCCGTCCTGGAAACTTATGGCGGTGATGTCTTCAAAATGCAAGTAGGCGAAACGGCTAGTCTGAACGCCTTCTGGGGTACTGGGACATTATTTGGTCTGCTCGCCGCTGGGTTCCTTCTGGCTCCGCGTATCGGTAAGCGCAATACTACTAAAGTAGGCTGCGTGTCAGTGGTTGTCTCTTTGATCTGGGTAGTTCTGTCGGGATTTACCCATAATTCAACATTCCTTCTGATCGCTCTTTTACTATTCGGTTTGTGTTCTGGAGTGGCAACGACCGGAGCGCTGAGTCTGATGTTAGATTTAACAGCAGCGGAAACGGCAGGCACGTTTATTGGCGCTTGGGGATTGGCACAGGCTATGGCGCGAGGAGTGGCGACAATCGCCGGAGGCGCACTTTTAGATGTGGGCAAGAAATTGTTTCCCGATTTGGTGTTAGCCTACGGACTGGTTTTTGTAGTGCAAGGATTGGCAATGCTTTTGGCAGTTTGGTATTTGGGAAGAGTGAATGTGACGGAATTCCGCACCAATGCACGGGAAGCGATCGCATCTGTCCTCCAAAACGAGCTAGATTGATCCAAATCTGAATTAGCTAAATAGTCTACCCTAAAAAATACACAAACTTTCACCCGCCTAACTAACTATCATAGATTATGACCAATTTTTGGGAAACAGTTTTAAATTTTGCTCAAACAACTACTGCCAGACTTAGCACCAAACTGGTGCAAGATTTCGGGCAGTTGCAGCCGTCTCTAAAAACTGATGGCAGTTTGATAACGACAGATGATAAGTGGGCGGATGACGAAATTCGCAATGCAATTTATGACACTTTCCCCAGCCACGATGTTTTAAGCGAAGAAGGAGATCACATTTTTGGCGGTGCCGAATGGTGCTGGGTGATTGACCCTATTGACGGTACGACTAACTTTACGCGCGGAATTCCGATTTGGGGAATTTCGATGGGATTGTTATATCAAGGAGAACCTGTATTTGGATACGTACATTTTCCTACGATCGGTCAATCTTTTCACGGTTACTGGTATGGCTCATCTTCAGCTAATGGTTCTAATGGTGCTTTTTTGAACAATCGCCCCATCCACACCAGTAGCGATTCTCCTAGCAACAGTCACTTTTTCAACGTTTGTGCGCGAAGTATTGCTGTTTTCCAAAAGCCGCTTCCCTGCAAAGTTCGGATGCTGGGCGTCACTACCTACAATTTTTTGTCTGTTGCTGCTGGTGCTGCCTTGGCGGGTGTCGAGTCTACGCCAAAAGTGTGGGATCTGGCGGCTGTTTGGGCAATTGTTCAGGCAGCTGGCGGTGTTTTGGTTCCTTTGCAAGAAGAGTCGGTGTTTCCTTTAAAAGAAGGGGAGGATTATAGCGATCGCTCTTTCCCAACTTTGGTAGTCAGTCGAGCTGAATTGCTGACCGTGTTTCAACCGTTAGTGCAATTCCTGGGCGAAAAGCGATAAAGGGAAGGAGAATGGCTCTTCCGTATTTACTATGCTATTTCAGTAGAGGAGCAGAGGAGCAGAGGAGCAGAGGAATAAAAATGTGATTTTTTGAACAAAAGCATCACAACTCCGAAAGAGTTATCTGAAATTCCCTACTCAAACCTGGTTCTCCAAATAAAGTCGGCAGCTGACCTGTCTGTTTTGAATTGGGCGTTTGCGGGGGGATTTAATAGCACTGTACGCTGAACTAAGTTAGCAGTCCCCAGTCGTCTCGCAACCCGCGTCGGAATTCCATGTCCGTAGATAATGTGACCCTGACCAACTATCGCCACTACTTGAAAATCTGGGTTAGCTTGCAAAAACTTGGCAATAACTTCCGCCATCGTTTCATCCCATAAAACCTGGGCTTGAAAAAATCGCTCAAAGCTATTATTGCCACCGAGCCCTTGGTGCATTTGTTGGTAGATATCTAGCATCAACTGACGATAGGCTGGGTTATCCGTGCGAATTTCTGAGAAGGGTGGGATATCTTGCTGCTCTGACTGGGACAAGCTTTCTAAGCCGTTACGGGCGACCTTGCGCGTTATTTCAGTAGGTGTATTCATGGCTAACACTGGCAGTCGATTGGCCTTGGCAAACCGCAGAATGGGGGCATAGTATTCCCAGGGGTAGCCCCATCGGTCTTTATAGTCAGTTCTATCCCGGAGTTGCAGTTCGGTTAGGTCGTTGGCTATGTAGCGATCGAGTTGGAACTGAAAGGGCCGCTGGAACATTTCCATTGCGATCGCAATATTAGGATTTTGCCGATGAAGTTCCTCAATAATCTGTAGTTGAATCAAGTGGTCTTCAGGGTTGTTGTGTGTTTCCCCCAGGTACACAACATTTGCCTGTGTTAGTTGCTGCAACACGGTTTGGGGATTGTAAGTGGGCAGCTGGCGAGGACTGGATAACCTTTGTGCAGATGCCATCTGGGTGCAGAACAGGATGATGCCGAGCGACAAGGCGCATAGACGGGCAATTTGGCGTTTTCTCATAAAAATATTTTGCCGTGTGTTGGCGTAGTCGATCGGTCAAGTATTGTAGCCATCTTGTGATCGGCATCACGAAGCTACCTGGATTCGCGCACGTTTTTAGGCGTTTATCATCAACCTACCACAGTAGTTTTGTCATCTTTGCCACGAGGGTTAAGTCACTGAGTTAATTGCAAGCAGGGTTCATAGTAATCGAGAACACGCAGTAAAACGAGACAATGTTAACTCAAATGACATCACAAAAAGAACTACTCCAACTCAAATCCAAATTTTTCGCCTCAATTGCTCACGATTTCCGCACTCCATTGACCGCCATTTTACTATCTACAGAATTACTAGAAAATTACGGCAATATATGCAGTGAGGAGCAAAAACGACAATATCTTCGTTGTATTAGAGAAGCAGCAGAACAAATCAACGAGTTATTCAATGAAGCTTTAACCAATTATGATGCAGACGACGACATGGAGTGACTTCATCTGGTGTGCTTTTGCAAGCCGCCTGGACGCTATTTCGGGGCGGTTTTGAATTTCCAGACCCAGCAGCAAAAATCCCAACTTGACCTGTAGTGGCAGCAATTCCTATTTGCTTCTGAAATAGGAATCGCTCAACACCGATCAAAGATAAAATTAATTGATTTCACTGTGCTTGGGAGTTTTACGATGAACCAAAGAACTCATATACGAGTGCCTCGTGGCAGTAGGATTTTTCCCGATCGGCTCCCACTTTCCCAAGCAGAGATAGCCAGACGCAAGGCTGAGAACGAAGCATTTGGCAAGCGGTGTCGAGAGATTTTTAACCGAGTTTACCCGGAATTAGTTAAAAATTGTTACGACTGGTTCATTCTGATTGAGCCAGACAGCGGAGACTATTTCATTGACCCCGATGAAGAAGTTGCTTCCCAAAAAGGCCATCAGAAGTACCCCACAGCGGTGATGCTGATGATGTGCCTTAATGAGACGGGGACTTGCGGCAGAATATGATGCTAGGCTATTTTGGCGACAAGGGGGAGTTATTTTTTGAAATTGATTTGATAGCTGCTGATGGTTCTTAGGGGATGATTGAGAAAAGTGCGAGCACTCCAACACCTTCTCAAAAAATAACGGCGATCGCACTCCCACCCCCAACCCCTACAATATTTCTTAAACTCCCCCCAAACCCAAAATGAAAGCCCTCTGGTTAGAAAACAACCAACTGCAACTGCGTACCGATGTTCTCATTTCCTCACCGCCACCAGAGGAAGCACTCGTGCGCGTTGTGCGTGCAGGTATCTGCAATACCGACTTGGAAACTACCAGTAAATATCGATCGCCCAACCACCACTTTAATAGTAAAAAGAATTAGTTTTGGGGCAATAGTCGGGACAGTCGATCGCATCCTCAGAATTGGCAACACCGGGACGTACCGTACACTTGAGACGATAGTCGTTAGTGAAAAAGCGACAACCAGGGCAGGGGATTTGGTGCATACGCTTAGCCCGGTTGACGCTATGGGAAAATGCCGACCAGAGATTCCAAGCTAAAAGAAGCATAAATCCCCAGGCCAAGACAAAGCAAATCGGCACTAAAAAAGGTTGGACAGTATGAACCAGAGGGTACAGCAGTTGGAACACGGCAACTCTTTATCCAATTAAACGCCTGCGTGCCCTAAAGCCAAACCTGCCACCAGCATTCCTAAAACCAGAAAAGGCTGGGCACTTGCCTGATACTTTACATCATTTTTCAGAGGATCGCGCAGGAAATACATATCCTGAAAAGTGATTTGCGGGATAACTAGCAGCAGCAGAATTGTAGCGTATAAGTTTTGGTGAATGGCGATCAAGTAAGCTGCGATCGCACCTTGAAATATATCAATCATCAGCACACAAATCCAAGCCGCCGTGCTGACGCCAAACATCACCGGCAGCGACTGCAAACCTAATTCTCTGTCTCCCTCCACACTTTTGAAGTCATTGACGATCGCAATTCCCAATCCTGCCAAACTATATAACAGAGTCAGAACAACGATCGTGGCATTGAGGTCGCCAAACAAAGCATGACCCGCCCACCAAGGCAAAGCAATGTAACTGGCACCCAAAGCATAATTGCCCAGCCAGCCATTTTTTTTCAGTTTCAGGGGTGGAGCTGAATAAATGTAGGATATAAACGAACCGCCCAAAGCTAGAACAGCAATCGTGGGAAAACTGTGACCAGCCCACAAATCTAGGACGAATGCCACCCCAATACCAGCGAGTAACAGCACCCAAATCTGCTTCACCACTTGGGGAATAGCAATTGCCCCTGAAGGAATCGGGCGATAGGGTTCGTTAATCGCGTCGATATCCTTGTCGTAGAAATCATTCACGGTTTGGGTATAACCCGTCAGCAATGGCCCCGACATCAACATACAAGCGGCTGCTATCAGCACATTTTCCAGCGTCCAGCTGTAGTTGCCAGATGAAGCCGCACCGCATACGACGCCCCAAATTAGGGGAATCCAGGTAATTGGCTTCATCAATTGCAGGCGGATTTTCCAAATGTTGGTTTCTCCAGATGCGGCACCTTTCATACCCAGCATCTGTCGCGTTCTAGCACTATTGCTGGCAGCTATAGGAGCCTCAATACTGGGATTCACCTCCACTGGTGTCGGTTGTGGCAGATCTTGAGTAGGGGTTTCGGGGTTTGTGGAAAACTGGGAAGGAGTCGGGTCAGACATATCGATTTTGGATTTGGGATTTTAGATTTTGGATTGAATTTTCCGTCGAGCGATCATTAATTTCAGATTTAAAAAGGGAAGATTTTCAAAATAAATCTTCTACTTTTTCTTCAATTTGAATAGGGCGCAATCGCCCCCCCAGCCCCCCAAATCTGGGGGGAACAGGACTCTTCTCCCCCCAGATTTGGGGGGCTGGGGGGGCAAAACTAAGGTTTTTGAGTAAGTCCTGTTGAAATTTTCCAATGACCAATTACCCAAGTCTCTTACTAGAAGGAAATAGTTAAATAACTATTTTGGAATTTGGCTCCTTTGACGGATTGGCCGCTCAGCTGGGGAGGAAGGAAAATATTGCGTCGCTGGTCGCCCGCTTCAATGGTGACTTCTGGGCCGTTCTGGGTGAGTTTAACCTGCTTTTTGTCAAAACCGGGCAAGAATAACCGTACTTGGCGAGCCGGAATGTCAATTTCTATGGGTTTGGGAGCCCGATAAGCTTGACGGAAATCTGGCATAGCGTTCATTAGGGGTTGCCAGTCGCCCCCGGTGCGGGTGGGAATGGCGATCGCAGGCAGAGGGGAAAACGCAGCGGTAACGGTGTCGATAGCAGCCGTTTCGCGATCGAATGTCTCGTAAACCTGCGCCAGGTTTTGTGCAACTTCAGCTGCCACGGTGTCTGCCATTGTCGCTTGATTGAGAATAACGCCGCCAACGGTTAAACCGATTTGTTGGGCGCTACCCCAGAGATATTTTGCCGTAGCTAGAGCAGTTGGGTCGCCAGTGGTCACCAGATAAGCCGCCATCCGGTTGGGATTGGCAACTGCGTCCTTGCCTTGGTCTAACAAATTGTTGACCTGGTTAGTGGGTTGAGCGAAGTTATCCTCGCCCCAATTCACGTTTAAAACAGCGCTGGCGACGGGTTGGATAAACGGCGATACAGTTTTACCCAAGTCGGAATTAAGAAATAAATTCCGAAAGCGGCGGATGTACCAGCTGACAATCTCCGGCATTCCCAGCATCCGCAGCATCGTTTGGTCGCCCGTTCCGTCATAGACAATCGCATCGTATTTGCCGGAAGCATCGTACTCCCGAAGGGCGTTTAATGCCAACGCACTATCCATCCCCGGCAGGACGCCCAACTCTTGACCGAATACCTCTTTGACGATCGGCGTGCGGAGGTATTGCGCTTCCAGCTGTTTGATCTCTTCCCAACTGCGTTCCAGCAGCTGGGCTGTCTGGAACTGCACCCCCTGGAAATTAGTCGCTAGTTCCTGGGGGTCGGGGCCAAGGGTGGCACCTAAAATTAAGCTCAGCGCCGGGTCAGAGCCCTGTCCGGCCAGCAGCACGCGCTTTCCTTGACTAGCTAGCTGTTTGGCAGCTGCGATCGCCACTGTAGTGCGACCAGTGCCACCCTTGCCCAAAAATGTCAAAATCAGGGACATTACTCTTCCTTAAGCGTTTACGGGTTCTAGTTCGTCTTCAAAGAACCAGGTAGCAAACTTATCCTCAAACTTTACAACCACTCCCACACCGCTGCCATCTACCATTTTGTATCCCTGAATGACGCCAGTCTTACCCAGGCATCCAATCACATTTACAGGCGCACGATCCCGAAGACGACGCACGCGGACTGTTTTACCGATTTCCATTGCAACTCCAATCTATGAACCATTCCACAGTCTATATGGAGTTAGGGCGTCGGGGGAAGAGAGGGAGTGGGGGAGTGAGTAACCTTTCTTCTTCCACTGACCAAAGCCCAGAATAAACTTTTTACCCAAATTGCCAAAATATGAATAAAATCTTAACTTAAGACCTTTTGCGTCTTTTGGTGTGTTGGTAGTGAACGTAGGAGCAAGCATTGCTTCAGATGAGAGGAGTTGTTAGTCAAGCTGGGAGATTTTACCGCAATTTGCCGCCCAATAACCCGTGGTGCGCTAAGTTGGATCTCCTAAAAGCGTTGGTACTGCGAGACTTAGAGGCTCGATATAAAGGCGCTGTTTTGGGCAATTTTTGGCCGTTACTGAACCAATTATCCCAATTACTGATTTATACTTACGTTTTTGCGATCGTTCTCAGAGTTAAACTCAGCCTGCAAGGATTGCCAGAAAATAAGTTAACCTTTGGTCTGTGGATATTTGCGGGATTGCTGCCTTGGACTGCATTCATCAGTGGTTTGTTACCAGCAGCAGTTTCCGTACTCAGCCAACCCAATCTGGTAAAAAAGGTGGTGTTTCCCTTGGCGCTGTTGCCTTTGGTGCCAGTGTTTTCCGCCTTTGTGGAAAGTACGATCGGGATAATGGGGTTGATTTTGTTAGTTGGGATAACAACCCATACCATTCACAGTACCCTTTTGTTACTGCCGCTGGTCTGGTTGCCCCAGTTGCTTTTAACGGCAGGTTTAAGTTATTTAGTAGCAGGGCTAACTGTATTTCTGCGGGATGTACCCCAAACCTTGGGGGTAGTTACAAATCTATGGTTTTACCTGACTCCGATCGTCTACCCTGCTTCCCTAATTCCAGCACAATGGCGTATTTGGGTATTTTGGTTGAATCCCATGACTGCGATCGCCGAAACTTATCGTGACCTTATCTTAGAAGGCAACGTGAAGCACTGGCAAGAATGGGGGATAGCTTCTTTGGTTTCTTTAGTGGTGTTCTATGGCGGCTTACAAGTTTATCGGCGATTGCGTCCGGCATTTGCTGATGTGCTTTAAATTTTAACAAAAAAAACTCCACTAAAAACCCCACTTGTCAACTCAATCGTTTGTCCTTTAAACAGCAGTGTCATGACTGAAATAGCAATTTCTCTCACCAATATCTCCAAGTGCTTTAAATGCTATACTCGTCCTGCCGATCGGTTGAAAGATTTATTACTACCAGGAAAAAGCAAAGCAAATGAATTTTGGGCACTGCGAGACATGAACCTGGAAGTTCCCAAAGGACAAACCTTGGGAATTGTCGGACGTAACGGTTCTGGCAAAAGTACTCTGCTCCAAATTATCGTAGGCACTCTGACACCAACTACAGGTAAAGTGGGGGTAAACGGCAGAATAGCCGCATTGCTGGAGCTAGGTAGCGGATTTAACCCAGAATTTACCGGCAGACAAAATGTGTTTTTTAACGGTCGGTTAATGGGGTTGAGCCAAAAGGAAATTGAAGCTAAGTTTGATGAAATTGTTGCCTTTGCAGATATTGGCGATTTTCTCGATCACCCTGTCAAAACTTATTCCAGCGGAATGTTCGTAAGGTTGGCGTTTGCAGTTTCCACTAGCGTCGATCCAGATATTCTCGTAGTAGATGAAGCTCTCTCCGTTGGAGATGAAGCTTTTCAGCGTAAATGCTTCGCTCGCATTCAATCAATCCGAGCTAGAGGTGGAACAATTCTGTTTGTTTCTCACTCAGCAACTTCGGTTATAGAAATCTGCGATGCCGCAATATTGATGGATAGAGGCGAAAAACTACTCTTTCACCATCCTAAGTTTGTTGTCGATAAATATCATAAACTGATGTATGCGCCGGAAGATAAAGTGCAGCATTTACGCGAAGAAATACGGGAACTGCAAAGAAGTGTTAGCTATGATTCATTGAAACAGCACGTTTCCATTTTAGAAAATAAATCATCTGCGATTGTTTCCGAGCAGTCCGAATCGGAATCAGAATCTGATTTACAAGAAATCCGAGAATTTTACGACCCGGAGTTGGTTCCGACAAACACAATTTCCTATGTGCCTCGTGGAGCTAAAATTACTAATCCCCACATAACCATGCCTGATGGGAAAGTGGTCAATCATCTGGTTGGACGGAAAGAGTACATTTACACTTACTCCGTTTCGTTTCTCAAACACGCTCAACAAGTTCGGTTTGGTATGCTGGTTAAAACAGTGTCTGGATTGGAACTTGGAGGAGCTTCTTTTACTGCATCGTCTCAATGTATTAACGACATTGAACCGGAGACGATAGTAATAGTAAAGTTTCCCTTCAAATGTCTGCTTAATCCTGGTGTTTATTTTTTAAATGCAGGTGTTACGGGGTTAGTTGACGGACATTTTACGTATCTTGCCAGACATATTGATGTGGCAATGTTTAGAGTCCAACCCGAAACTAATTCCTACGCTAGTGGTATAGTTGACTTGATGATTGAGCCAAGTTTAACTATCAATGCCGATTTGATAGAAAAATATCAAGAAATTAACGTTGTTTGAAGCTCCTTTTGCACTAGCTTCGTTGAGTTGAATTAAGGTGGATGCACATGGAGATTGAAGCGATCGCGCAGAGAAAACGTGAAATCACAGATAAATTCGGTGAATGGACTAATCACAACATCCGTCTGGATGACGATATTTACACGATCGGTCAACAAATTACTGGCGCTGAAGTAAAATTAAGACGGATCTTGCAAGCGATCGCAGATATAGTCGATCGGCCTTTTGAAAAGCTGCGTGTTCTGGACTTGGCGTGTCTGGAGGGGTTATATGGAATAGAACTTGCACTCCACGGCGCTGAAGTAGTCGCCATAGAAGGCAGAGAAGCGAATATTGAGAAAGCGCGATTTGTCAAGGATGTCCTTTCTCTACACAACCTTCAGCTTGTACAAGACGATGTACGCAATCTCAGTCGGGAAAAGTACGGCTGTTTCGATGTAGTATTGTGCATCGGGATATTTTACCACTTGGATGCGCCAGATGTTTTTTCCTTTCTGGAGCAAATAGCAGATGTCTGCCAAAAATTGGTAATCTTAGATACTCATGTAAGTATGTCGGCAGAAAAATGCTATATTTACAAAGAGCAAAAATATTGGGGTTGCTCCTATGTAGAGCATAAAGATAATTCAACAGCGGAGGAAAAAAATAAATCATTGTGGGCATCATTGGAGAACTTGACAAGTTTTTGGCTGACCCGTGCTTCCCTCTATAATTTATTATCAGAATCGGGATTTACGTCAGTTTATGAATGTCATAATCCAGCGGTAATAAAATATGAAATAATGAGACAGAGAAAAGAAGCTGACAGAAACACCTTTCTGGGGATTAAAGGGAAGCGAAAAAACATCATTTCGTCACCTATAGCAAATAAAATAGCACAGGAAAGATGGCCAGAAAAAGAAGAGTTAGAACTATAAAGTCCAGGTTGTTAGAAATGTCTCAACCGCTGATAATAACTGGAATGCACCGCTCTGGCACTTCTCTGACTGCTTCATTTATCAAAGCGATCGGAGTTGATTTAGGCAGCAATTTTTTGAATGCCGATGATCGTAACCTCAAAGGCTACTTTGAAGACATTGACTTTTTAGAATTTCAACGTTCCGTTTTGCAAAATACCTGTCCTGCTGACGAAGCGGGATGGCATGATTGGGGTTGGACAGAAAGTGAGAAGTTGGATTGCAGCAAGTTTGAAAATTATATTGAAACGGCACGGGATTTAATTAATCGTCGCCATCAAAACTTTAGTATTTGGGGTTGGAAAGACCCTCGTACCACTCTAATGCTTGAATTTTGGAACAAGTTACTTCCTGAAGCAAAATACCTGCTGGTTTATCGGTTTCCCTGGGATGTAGCGGACTCTATTAGTCGTCTTAATGAAACAGTTTTTTACGAACATCCTGATTATGCTTTAAGGATTTGGGCTTATTACAACCATCATTTACTGAATTTTTATAAAGACAATTCGGAACGCTGCATTCTTTTTAATATAAATGGTTTGCTCAAAGAGCCATCAAAGCTTATAGAATTAATTAAAAATAAGTTAAAGATAAATTTTGAGAATACATACAAGGAGAGTCAATTTAAAGAAGTATACGAACAGCAAATATTTACAAGCTTAGCATGGGATGCTTTTGTTGTTAAAAAGTTATATAGTGGTGCTAACCAATATTCTTCATTGTTAGCAGAATTGGATGAGGTTGCCGATATACCCAGCGGCTTTTCTGTGAAAGCGATCGCAGAATTGTCCCATACCAGATTGACCGTTAAGTCTGCATTTGCAAATTTATCAGAGCGGGGCACAATTTCAGAGTTTTTAAAGTCTAGTTTTGTACAGCCAAAGGAAACAATTGTCAAGGAGATGAGCGTGGTAAATGAATATGAAAATGAGATAGCTGTATCGGTTGTTATTCCTTGCTTTAATCAAGGTGAGTTTATCCTAGAAGCTATTTCTAGTGTAGAGAGTTGTCAAGATCGTATTTACGAGATATTAATTATTAATGATTCCTCAACCGAAAAATTGACATTAAAAGTTTTAAATTATTTAAAAGACAACGGGTATAATATTATCGAACATCAAAGCAATCAAGGACTGGCTGAGGCTCGAAATACCGGGGTAAAGAAGGCAAGAGGTCGATATATTTTGCCTTTGGATTCGGATAATAAAATTAGAGCCCAATATTTAACAAAGGCAATTGAAATACTGGATAAATATCCTGAAATCGGAGTAGTTTACGGAGACGCGGAATTTTTTGGAGAGAAAACGGGGATTTGGGAAGTTCCCGAATTCAATATAAACAAGCTGGCGGCGAGAAACTATATTGACGCTTGTGCTATTTATAGGAAGGAAGTATGGTCAGATTGCGGGGGTTATGACTCAAAAATACCGGGTAAAATGGGATATGAAGACTGGGATTTTTGGCTGGGTGCTGTAGAAAAAGGGTGGAAATTTTATCATGTTAGTGAAGTATTATTTGATTATCGGGTAAGATCGGACTCGATGGTGAGTCTGTGTCGAATACCGGAGAATCATGCCAGGTTAGTAAATTATATATGTGCCAAGCATTTAGAGATTTACAAAACTAACTTTGCCAGCATTTTGGCAGAAAAAGACTCTGCTTTGTTAAAGGAGCAGATCCGTTACGAAGGAATGGAAATGGAACTGCAAAAAACGCAGGCAGCATTTGTTGAATCGCAGTCAGAGCTAGAGCGCATTCAATCCGCTTGGTCAGAATCGCAGTCGGAAGTACAGCGCATCCAATCTGCTTGGGAGCAAGCGCAGTCGGAAGTACAGCGCATAGAATCGGCGTGGAAGGAAGCACAGTCGGAAGTGCAAATAGCTTATGCCGCATCTTCGCGATCGCAATCCGAACTGCGGCGCATCCAAACTGCTTGGTCAGAAGCACAGTCGGAAGTAGAGCGCATCCGCAGCGCCTGGTCAGAATCCCAAGAGCAACTGCGGCTAACTCACTCCGAGTGGGACTTCGCGCAGTTGGAGGTAGAGGAAATCCGAAATGCCTGGGAAAAATCTCAGGAGCAATTAAAGCGAACTCAGGCTGAATTGGAACAATCCCAGGAGCGATCGCAATCAGAAGCACAGCGCATCCAAACCGCCTGGGAGGAAACACAGTCCGAAGCACAGCGCATCCAAACCGCCTGGGAGGAAGCAGAGCAGCAAGTCCAGCTAACTCAAACCGCCTGGGAGGAAGCAGAGCAGCAAGTCCAGCTAACTCAAACCGCCTGGGAGCGAGCAGAGCAGCAATTACAGCTAACTCAGGCCGAGTGGGAGACTACACAATCAGAAGCAAAGCGCATCCAAACTGCCTGGGAGCGAGCAGAGCAGCAATTACAGCTAACTCAGGCCGAGTGGGAGACTACACAATCAGAAGCAAAGCGCATCCAAACTGCCTGGGAGCAAGCAGAGCAGCAATTACAGCTAACTCAAGTCGAGTGGGAGACTACACAATCAGAAGCAAAGCGCATCCAAACTGCCTGGAACCAAGCGCAGGAGCAAGTGCAGCTAACTCAAGTCGAGTGGGAGCGATCGCAGTCGGAACTACAGCTAACTCGCACCGAGTGGCAGAAAGTACAGCAACAAACACAGTACATTCAAGGTGCCTGGGAGCAAACCCAGCAACAAGCGCAGCACATCCAAACTGTCTGGCAGCAAACGCAGTCGGAGGTACAGCACATTCAAGGTGCCTGGGAGCAAACCCAACAACAAACACAGCACATCCAAACTGCCTGGGAGCAAACCCAACAACAAACACAGCACATTCAAGGTGCCTGGGAGCAAACCCAGCAACAAACACAGCACATCCAAACTGCCTGGGAGCAAGCGCAGCAGCAAGTGCATCTCATCCAAACTGCCTGGGAGCAAGCGCAGCAACAAGTGGAGCAGTCCCAATCCCAGTTACACCAGATGCAGGCAGAGTGGGAGCGATCGCAATCCCAGTTACAACAAATGCAGGCAGAGTGGGAGCGATCGCAATCCCAGTTACACCAGATGCAGGCAGAGTGGGAGCGATCGCAAAATCAACTCCAAATCGCTCAAGCAGAACAGGAACAGACGCAAGCCATTATTAACCAAATGGAGAGCAGTAAATTTTGGAAATTGAGAAAAGCATGGGTTCGATTCAAGCAGGCAATTGGTTTTAGCAACAATATTGAGAAACAATGAAAAAAATTGTTAGTGGTGTGGCAGAATTTGTTCAGAACGCCAACTTAAACCTATTAAGAGGAACTCAAGCAAATATTCTTCAAGAAAATGACTTATTCGAGGAAGTAGTTCCAACTGGCGACTTACTGGGTTGTCTCGACTCCCCCACTATTAATGAAATTAATATAAACGGCACGCTGATTGTTTTTGGCTGGCTTAGTAGCAGAAATTCGCGCATCGAATCCCTCCTATTAGCCATCGACAACTTACCAGAAGAAACCATAACTTACGACCTGCCTCGGCCCGATGTTGCTCAAGTATTTCCAGATCTGCCAAATGCCGCTTTATCTGGCTTTAGATGGAATATCCTTTTAGGCCCTAACTACACCGGAAATCTCATTATCACCATTTGGGCAGTCCTTGAAAATGGGGAAAAAACTTGTTGTTTTACTCGTCGAGTCACAGTTAAAACCTCTGTCCCAACCCAAAATCAACGCTTAAACCCCTATACTTTTATTTATGGAGCAGCACTCAAAGCATTAGCCGCATACCAGCACGGACGCTTGTCACCCTCTCCTGTTGTGTGGGTTCGCAAACTACGTCGTTACTACCAACAAATACAAGCAGATCCGAATATCGATCTAGAAAGTTTCCACGTCACTCATCCCTGGCAGATGCAAGATCCATATCAAAGATGGATTGAGACAAACCGCCTCACACCAAAGCTTTTGACACGCATGGCAGAAGATGCCGAAAAGCTTAAAAATAACACGCCCAAAATCAGCATTATTGTTCCTGTTTACAATACATCAGAGCTATTTCTGAGGGAGATGATCGATTCAGTCACCTCCCAAATTTATCCGAATTGGGAACTTTGTTTAGCTGACGATGCCTCCTCTAAACCTCATGTCAAAAGCATTCTCGAACAAGCACAAGCATCAGACTCGCGAATCAAAGTAAATTTTAGGCCCCAAAACGGTCACATTGTAAAAGCTACAAACTCAGCCTTAGATTTAGCTACAGGTGAATACGTTGCCTTCTTAGATCATGATGATATCTTGTCACCAGATGCCCTATTACACATTGCTGAATGTATTACCAAGAATCCAGATATCGATTGGATTTACACCGATGAAGATAAAATAGATCTAACTGGGCGCAGGTACGACCCCCAGATGAAGGGTAGCTGGAGTCCAGAAATGATGCTCACCCATAATTTTACTCAACACTTTACTGCGATCCGAAAGACCTTAGTAGATAAAGTTGGGCGGATGCGAAAAGGATATGAGGGGGCGCAGGATCTCGATTTATTTTTACGGGTAAGCGAACATACCACACCAGATAAAGTTAAGCACGTTCCCAAAGTTTGTTATCACTGGCGATGTCATGCTGAAAGTACCGCTTCTCACGGTACTCAAAAGCGCTACATTTTCGATAGCGCCGATCGCGGTATATCAGATGCTCTAGCACGTCGCGGTCTCAAAGCTAAGCCATTTTTGCCCGATATTGCAGAAAAGCACGGTTTATGTTTGTACCAGCTTAAGTGGGACGAAAGCCTGCTGGCTCAAAATCCTGTCACCATTGCCATACCCACAAAAGACAAAGTAGAACTGCTAGAAAAATGTGTAGCGAGTTTAGAAAGAACCGTTGATAAGCGTTACGTCAAGTTATTAATAATTGACGATGGCTCTCAGGAAACAAAAACTCACGAATATCTCCAAAAACTAGCACAAAATCAAGTCCTGCAATGCCGAGTTATCAACTCAGGACGAACCAACGGCTCATTCAACTACGCTCGCTTGATGAACCTAGCTGCCAACTACGTTGACACACCCTATATACTTCATCTCAATAATGATATAGAAGCTATAGCACCTGGTTGGCTAGAAGACATGGTTGGCTGGATGTCAATAGATAATGTCGAAATTGTAGGAGCTAGGCTTTTTTATCCCGATCGCACTATTCAGCACGCAGGCGTCGTCATCGGGCCACATAACGGACTTGCCGATCATCTATTTCATCATCTACCAAAAGAAGAAGTAGGTTATATTTGTTTACCCCATGCAGCACGCAACGTTTCAGCAGTCACTGGCGCTTGTCTTCTAACCTCAACCGCTTTATATCGAGAAATAGGCGGGTTTGACGAAGAAAATTTCGCCGTTCAGTACAACGATGTGGATTACTGTCTGCGAGTTATGCAATTAGGCAAACGTATTGTCTACACACCCCAAGCGAGCTTAATTCACCTAACGAGCGCATCTAGAGGCAAGGATCATAACTATCAAGAACATTTGAATTTTTTAGCTAAATACAAAGACTTTAAAGATCCATTTTTTAATGAAAGCTTAGATATTGATTCCATGTGGATGGCTGTAAATCCATATCATTATTGCCACACCGAACGAGCATCTAAATTAAAAGTACTTGTACTTACCCACAACTTAAACCTGGAAGGTGCTACCCTAATTGTTTACAATTATGCCCGCCATTTTGCTACGGTTGGCAACTATCAAGTTAACGTTCTATCTCCTGAAGACGGTCTGTTACGAGAAGCTTATGAAAATTTGAATATCCCCGTTAAAATTGTCTCCAAACAAGTACCGTTCCCAAATGAAACAATAGAGCAGTTTCGTAGCCGATTAAAAGAATTAGGCGATCGCATAGACTTAGCTTCATTTGACTTGGTGGTATGTAACACCTTGATTAGCTTTTGGGGCGTGGAATTGGCGCGTTTATTTGGCTTGCCAACTATATGGCATATCCATGAAAGTGCAACTCTAGATAAAAGTATTAAGAACTTTTTTGGTGAAGCTTGCGAAGAGTCAATGCCGCGATTGCTGAAAGACTGTTTCTTAAATGCCAATCAAGTAGTATTCCAAGCTAAAGCTACACAGAATGTGTTTCAAGCGTTGAACATTAAAGATAATTTCCGAACCATACCCGGCGCAGTTCCTATAGACAAAATCAATCACTTCCGCCAATCCCATACCAAATCTGAATTGCGTGCCAAATATGGCATAAATGAAAATGACGTAGTTTTAACTGTGGTGGGAACGATTTGCGAAAGAAAAGGACAACATATTTTCATAGAAGCAATTAAAGAGTTAGAGGCTCAATACCCCCAGAGAAATTTCAACCTATCTTGTGCGATCGTTGGCGGCAGAGTGATTAGCTATTATAACTTCTTGCAGCACCAAATCCGAAAATCAAAGTTAGAAAATATGTACATTTACGATCAAACCACAGATGTTTATGACTTTTTCGCTTTAAGCGATATTTTCGTTTGTTCAAGTTTTGAAGAGTCGTTCCCTAGAGTGATATTAGAAGCAATGGCATTCGAGTTAAAAATTGTTAGTACCAATGTGTTTGGAATTCCCGAAATGATTAGCGATCGCCATGAAGCATACTTAGTTGAACCGGGGAATCCCAAAGCTTTAGCTGACGCAATTCAGAAGTGCTTGGAAAACCCAGAAGTATCGGCTCGTATGGCTAGTAATGCTTATGCGAAAGTTTGCCGAATGTTTGACGAAGCAGAGTTACTCCAGAAACAGCTTTTGCTCACGAAGGAAGTAGCATTAAAATAGTAGTATGTGGTGCAAAGGAAGTAAAGATTTGTATGGGAAAAATATATCAAAAAGAACGACAACCAGACTTCCTTATTATTGGGGCACAAAAGTGTGGAACTACATCCTTTTATAGCTATCTAATTCGCCATCCCCAGATTGTGCCTGCCGAGAGAAAAGAGTTGCATTTTTTTGACTTAAACTTTCACAAAGGCGTTGATTGGTATCGAGATCAATTTCCCAGATTTGCCAAGTATGTCTCCCAGTCAGCCGATCGATCTATCGCGGATGAGCAAGATAATTTTTTGAGGGGGTTTATCACTGGTGAGTCAAGTCCTTATTATATCTTCCATCCTTCAGTTCCCCAGCGCCTTTACGAATTATTCCCCCAAGTAAAGCTGATTGTGCTGCTGAGAGATCCAGTGAATAGGGCAATTTCTCATTACAATCATGAAGTAAAGTTGGGTGTGGAGTATCTGTCGATCGAGGAAGCTCTAGCACAAGAAGAATTCCGACTCAAAGGCGAAATCGAAAAAATCCTTGCCTGTGAAACTTACTACAGCTTCAACCATCAGCACTATTCCTACCTATCTAGGGGAACCTACATCGAACAACTCACAACTTGGATAAATTTTTTCCCCAGAGAACAGTTTTTGATTCTTAAAAGCGAAGATTTTTACGACAACCCAACAGTCATCTTGAATAAAGCATTTGATTTTTTAAATCTACCCTCTCATCAACTCGATAAGTATGACAAACTCAATGCTGGCGATTACCTGGAAACGGAAATTAGCGAAGCGACGCGGCTTCAACTGAAAGCATATTTCCAACCGTATAACCAAAAATTAGAAGAGTATTTGGGCACAAATTTTGATTGGGTATAAAACTAAGTCTAAGCTAAATAGCTTAAATTTCTCAGGGCTTACGCAAAAACTAAGGTTTAGCCCCCCCGCCCCCCCAAATTTGGGGGGAGAAGAGTCCTGTTCCCCCCAGATTTGGGGGGCAAGGGGGGCGATTGCGTAAATTCTATTTCTTAATCATCGCCATCTTAGTGTTAGGCATCTTTTTTCGCTTCGTAAATTTGGACAAAAAAGTTTACTGGGGCGATGAAGTATATACCTCATTACGTATTGCCGGTTACACCCTCACAGAAGCGACTCACGAACTCTTTGATGGTAAGCCAAAAAGCATGGAAGAATTGCAGCAATATCAGCAACCCCATCCAGACAGAGGTATAAACGATACTATTAAATCTTTAGCACTTGAAGACTCTCAGCACCCGCCATTATATTACATAATGGCCTATTTTTGGGAAAAATGGTTGGGTTCTGACCTGGCAATAAAAAGAAGTTTGCCAGCCCTAATTAGTTTATTTGTATTTCCTTGTCTTTATTGGTTGTGCTGCGAATTATTTAACTCAACGCCGATCGCTTGGGTAACAGTAGCAATGGTAGCAGTTTCGCCTTTCCATGTGCTTTATGCTCAGGAAGTTCGCGAGTACAGCTTGTGGACTGTGACCATTTTGTTATCCAGTTGGTTGCTGCTGCGAGCCATACGCCTTAACACAAAATTTAGTTTGGTAATTTATGCAGCTACTTTGCCACTGTTATTATATACTTATTTATTTTCTGTGTTAATTGTAATCGGACAGGGAATTTATGTATTTGCTAACGAAGGCTGGCAGTGGACTAAAACGCGAACTGCCTTCTTACTGGCATCTGGCTTTGGGTTGATAACATTTACACCTTGGCTGTTTATTGTTGCTAATAGCTTATCCACTATTCAAAGCACAACTAGCAACTTCCAAGAAAAAGTGACCCTGCCATCTTTATTTCAAATGTGGGGTTTTAATCTCAGCCGTGCTTTCATCGATCTAGATAGTCAGGGTAGAATTGTAGAATTTGGCAATCCAATAGCAGATATCATCCGGCTTATTTTGGTAGGAACGCTGGCAATTTTGGTAGGATATAGCATTTATTTTCTCTGCCGTCAAACTCCAAAAAGAGTGTGGTTATTTATTTTGACTTTGATGGGAGTAACAGGGCTAGCTCTGATATTGCCAGATTTAATTTGGGGTGGCATCCGCTCCAGTGTGAGTCGTTACCTTGTTCCCTGTTATTTAGGGATTCAAATTGCAGTTGCTTATACTATTTATAGTTTGATGTCTTACCAGGAGATCCCCCCCAACCCCCCCTTAAAAAGGGGGGGCAAACATTCTCGTGACCCGGTTCTGCCGGGTCACGAGAATGTAGAGGCTCAGCCTCTTATGGAGGGGGGCTCTACAGGGCGAATAACTAGCGAAAAGCGTCGTCAACTGTGGCGCTTTATCGCGCTTGTGCTGATATCTGGTGGTGTTATATCATGTGCTATTAGCTCTCAAGCAGAATCTTGGTGGAGTAAATACGGAAGCTATTACAATCCTCAAGTAGCTGGCATTATTAATCAGCATCAACGCCCACTTGTCATCAGTAGCGGTTATGTCCCAAGAGTCCTGTCTCTCGGCTATTTGCTAAATCCAAAAGCACGGATTCAGTTTGTAGCCCAAGAAAATCTATCCCAGATTCCCGATGGCTTCAGCGATGTGTTTTTATACCGACCTTCAGAAAAATTGAAATCTCGACACTGGAAACAAGGGAACTATAAAATAGAAACGGTTTACCAGTCACCCCCAGTTTTCGATTATTTGGAGCCAATTTCCCGCTCTAGCGAGATCTGGCTCTGGAAAATCGAGAAACGGTGATGAATTGTAATATAAGAAAGAAACAAAGCCTAACCCCTTTTTTACCCGACGACTAAAGTCGCGGCTACACAGACAAAGCCCGCCTGCGCGGGCTTCAAGAAAAAGGGGTAGTTAACCCGGATTTGGTATTATGACCGCACCCGCCCCTCTTCCTTCTTCCCTAGCCCCTAGCCCCTAGCCCCTCTCTTCTCCTAGCCCATGCGAATTCTTTTCCTGCATCCTAATTTTCCAGCCCAATTTCGCCACGTGGCGACACTTCTAGCTCAAGACCCCAACAATGAAGTTGTCTTTGGCTGTAAAATCGAAAATCCAGAGTGGCAGATTCCTGGCGTCCGCAAAGTGCTGTTTAAGCTGAGCCGCGAAGCGAGATCTGAGACGCACCACTATGTCCGTTTCCTAGAAAATGGCGTTTTGCATGGACAAGCCATGTTTCGGGTAGCGGAACAGCTGAAGGCAGAAGGATTTATTCCAGACATAATCTACGGCCATTCCGGTTGGGGGCCAACACTGTTTATGAAGGATGCCTTCCCGAACAGTCAGCTGATGTGTTATTTCGAGTGGTTTTACCATGCCGTTGGGTCAGATGCTGACTTTGACCCGGCTGACCCGTTATCGGTGGATGATATGGCGCGAATTCGCACGAAAAATGCGCCTATTTTGATAGATTTGTATAGTTGCGACAGGGGCATATCTCCAACTAACTGGCAAAAGTCCCAGTTTCCTCAAGAATTTCACAGCAAGATTTCTGTGCTGCACGACGGGGTAGATACGGACTACTTTAAACCGAACCCCGGCGCGAAACTTATGCTGCCGAATCTGGATTTGTCAGAAGTTGATGAAATTGTCACTTATGTAGGGCGGGGGATGGAGCCTTATCGGGGCTTTCCCGAATTTATTGAAAGCCTTGCTTACGTGCAAGAGAGGCGTCCTAACTGTCATATAGTAGTGGTGGGGTCCGATCGCGTCTGTTATGGCAAAGCTTTGCCCAATGGCGTCACCTATAAAGAGCATATGCTCAAGAAAGTACCCCTCGATTTATCCCGAATTCACTTTGTCGGCTCCCTACCCTACGGGTTATACCTAAAAGTAATTCAGGCATCAAAAGCCCACATCTATTTGACTCGGCCATTTGTGTTATCTTGGTCGATGATTGAAGCTATGTCTGCTGGATGCTTGGTAATTGGCTCCGACACGCCGCCAGTGAGCGAAGTTATCCGCAGTGGCGAAAATGGTTTGCTGGTCGATTTCTTTTCACCCAAGCAGATTGCTGACAAAATCGATGCAGTTTTGGATCATCCTACCCGCATGGCAGAAATCCGCCAAAAGGCGAGGCAAACAGTTTTAGAACAGTATTCCCATGATGTCTTGCTGCCCCGCCATATCCAGCTAATTCAAGACGTAGCTAATCGTTCCCTCTCACCACAACAGAAGGTGGCGTCCAGCCTTGGGCTGCAAACCCAAGATTTTGCCTTGGCGCAGGGAAATTTAACCAAATCTTGACAAAGATTGTAAAGAATCTTCGCTATTATAGGCAAGATTGCACATAATTTGCGTATGGAGGGAACTATAAAATAAGTTGAACAGTCAGGAAGCAAAAAAGTTATGGCCTGGAAACCTATTTAGGTAATTGGGGAAAATTATGATGCAAGCTATACTACTGAAAGCAAGCGTGGTAGAGGGAGCCAGCGAATCTACCTGTGAAACTCTATCACCGCAAGCTATTTTCGCGAATCCGTCGGATATCTTAGAAAATATCCAATCCACGACTAAGGAATGAGGAGTGAACGATAAATGCCTTTAATTACACTTACGGCAGGAAACGATACTTTTACTGGCGGTGCCCCTGGGGACACCATATTAGGACTGGGAGGAAATGACACCATCACGGCTATTGCTGGGGGTGTCATATTTAGCGGTAACCAAGGGGATGATAACCTTCAGTCCTTCGTTGCTGGCAATACCCTCTTCGGCGGTCAGGGTGGTGACACTTTGAAAAGTGGTTCTAATAGCCTCTTATACGGAGATAAGGGCAAGGACAGCCTACAAGCTATTTTTGGCGATACCATGTACGGCGGTGAAGATGACGACATCCTGGTGGGAGCGGCATCATCCATCCTGTACGGCGAAGCTGGTAAAGATACCCTGATCGGTGCGGCAACTGCCACCCTGTACGGCGGTGAGGGTAACGATAGCCTCAAAGGTGCGGGTACTGGTTACTTGTCTGGTGATGAAGGCAACGATACCCTCGAAGGACTGGCTGCCGATACACTGCTGGGCGGTGATGGCAATGACAGTCTCCTTGCTAAGGCAAGCGGTATCCTCGCCAACGGCAACGCAGGAAACGATATGCTTGTGGTTGGTGATAACGTAACGGGCGCTACCCTTTTTGGCGGCAAAGACAACGATACCCTTATGGGTAAGGGTGGCAGCGCTTTGTACGGCCAGAAGGGCAGCGACTCTTTAGTAGGGTTTTCGCAAGGTGGTAAAAGCGATACCCTGATTGGTGGTGAAGACGGCGACACCCTCATAGGTACCGCCGACGCTGATTTACTCTTTGGTGGCTCTACAATTACGGGAGGAGCTGACACTGGGGATGGCGCTGACTTCATCAGTGGCAAAGCTGGTACTGATACCATATACGGTGGAGATGGTGGTGACACAGTAGACGGGGGAACTGGTGCTGACACCATTTTTGGCGGCGCTGGCGATGACAGCCTCTTTGGTGGTGTTGGTGGTGAAGCTGACTCCATAATTGGTGGAGAAGGTAGCGATACCCTGATTGGTTGGGGTGGCAATGACACCCTGATTGGTGGAGAAGGTGCCGATTACTTCGTGTTTTCTGGCGGTACATTCGCAACGAGCCTAGTATCACCAGATACGGGATCGATCAACAACTTTGGCGAACTGGGCCTGGATAGCATCATAGGCTTTGAAGTAGGAATAGACAAGATCGTCCTGGATGGTAATGGTACTGCAGCCGGTTTTACAACTCCAGGTAATGGCCTATTTACTGCCTTGTTTGTGACGAATGCCCCAGGAGTTTCAGTAGTCACCGGCAGCGACAATGCTTCAGCTGAGATAGCTCAAGGCTTGATTGTCTATAACAAGGACACTGGTAAACTCTACTACAATGAAAATGGTCAAAATGGAGGTTTTGGTACTGGTAACCAGTTTGCTACCTTAGATACTGGCTTAAACATTTCCTCCGGCGACTTCATCATCGTCTAGAACGCAGGTCTGGTATTCGCGTTGAGGGGGTTAAGAAATCGGGTTTCTTCAGAATTGAGCAAGCCAATTGTAGGTTAGCTCATCAAAGAAACCCCGTTTATCTGATTACTTAGCCGATGCTCTAGGGAGTTCTAGAAGCCGAATAAAACTTAGTAACAGCAGGACTAGAAAAGTATCTAGTCCTGTTTTGTTTGCGCGGTTCAGACTAGGGGCGAAGCTAAGGTCGCAGGAAATCTAGGGCTTTGAGTTCAGGCCCGCCTGGGTTTCAAATTATAGCAAAGTGCTGAGTACCCAACCCGCCTGGGATTCAAATCCCAGGCTAATAGCGAAAGTCCACTGAAGTGGACTGAATATTAATCTGACAGTCTATTAAAACTGATAACTTGCACCTGACGGGGTTGTCACCCCGTCAGGTGGGCGACACCACCAACTGATTCGGCCTGACGGGGCGACAAGCTACAAGCTCGAGCTTAAGCGAGTTTTCGGATCTGACTGCTTTGTACAATCTGCTCAACAGTTAACTCTAATTCTGCAAAAGTAGGGGAGATAATGCGGTGATTGCTTCTATAAGATTTGGCTTGATATTGACCTTCAACCAATTGATAAACGAAAACTGTAGGAACTTTTGGATTGCCTAGATAAGCTCTGGAAGCTATAGCTAAATAATCTACAATCCAATATTCAGCAATGCCCAAACGTTGATACTCATCGAGTTTATCTACATAGTCATCATCCCAGTTACTCGAAGTTACTTCCACTGCTAATTGAAGAGGTTCTGTAATAGCACCGTAGGCGGTAACTTTTGAGTTCCACAGGGATTGACTAACTACGCTAACATCTGGGTTTCTACCTTGTTCTTTCCCATCAGCAGTCACCGTTCTTATAATTATATCGTTGTCAAGAATATAGTCAAGTCCCAAGCGATCGATTTCTCTGTCAAAAGACTTGACTAGAAATCGCGCCACATTTTTATGCGCTCTTATTGGTTCCATCTGTACAATTTCCCCATTTACCAGTTCGTAGATTCCATCTTCAGGACACTGTTCGAGAAAATCCTCAAAAGTCAGCTTTTTTAGAGTGTTTGTAATCATACTATAAGCTCCTTATTCAGAATTGTAGGTTGAGTTGAGGGTGCGATCGCTAAATTAATTCGGCAACTGCACATCTTCATATAGCAAAGCAATAGGAAAGTGAAAATCGACGCTTGTGAAATGAATCTCTTCTCCCTCCTCGTAAGGATGTAATTCCCAAATACCTCTTTCGTTTAGCCGATAGCAATCCACATTTATCCGTCTAGAATTAATCAAAATGTATTCCCTTAAAGTCTCGATCCGGCGATAGTGGGTAAATTTGTCGCCGCGATCGAAACCTCTAGTACCGGGAGAGAGAACTTCGGCAATTAGACAGGGATATTGGATGAATTGAATTGCTTGTCGATCGCGATCGTCACAAGTCACCATCACATCAGGATAATGAAATGGCCCCTTTTCGGATACGCGCACTTTAACATCTGCCATAAAAGCACGACAAGAACCGCCACGAAAGTGGTTTTTTAGGCTAGAAGCCAAGTTAAGAGCAATAGCGTTATGAGGAATAGTTCCCCCAGTCATAGCAAAGACTTCGCCGTTAACGTATTCGTATTTGATATTTTGGTCTTCTTCCCATTCCAGGTATTTCTGGGGGGTCATATAGTATTTCTCTGAAATTGCAACCACGAGCGTTCTCCTAATTTTTTATTTTCTTCACTATCTTTCAATTCTAACCTGCACTCAACTGAACAATTCCGGGACTCGACTCCGCAACTCCTCATTCAATCTGGGCAATTCATCCCGCATTTGCAAATACCAATCGCGACGTTCGCGGTAGTGTTGAGAAAGTAACCGATTGTCTTTCACCCATTGGTAAGCTTTTGCTGCCAATTGATGCCGCCACGCAGTATCATCAATCAGCTGGCGCAACTGAACCTCAAACTCTTCTACGGAGCGATAAATTAATCCGGTTTCTCCTGACAAAATTGAGCTTTCATACACGGTGGGACTAGCCATCACAGTTACACCATGTCCAGCACATTCAATAAACTTGAGATCGGATTTCATACTGTTAAATCTGGTTGGATTTAGAGGCAGGAAACCAATATCGCAGGTATGTAGAATTTTCTGATATCGTTCGTAAGTACAAAATGGCTCTAAGTCTTTATGGGGCGTTGCCAATGCCTCAAAAAACTTCTTGTCGTGAATTATCTGCACGCGAACTTTATCGGCATATTCGGCTAGCACATTATTCAAAACTGGCATAATGGAAGCCCAATCTTCTTCCCGATTGAGAGCTCCAAAAAAGAGAGTTATTGAGTCATCGGATTTATATTGTCTTGGCTCTGGTAAGTAAGCCAATTGATTCTTAAAAATACCAACATTGGGATTAATTTGGCGCAAAAATTCGGCCAGAGGCTCTGTAGAGGTTTGTACGCAGTGGAAAGCCCGGTAGCTGAAAAACTGATTTTCTCCATGAGCGGGCCAGCGCATCGGGTCGTCGTCAATTTCGGCAATGATTAAATAATCTCGTCGCAGCAGTTCTTGTAGTTTGGGGATATCATCTGGAGCTTGCAAATTACCCCGCTGCCAGATAAATACTTTATCCTCTCCTGGCTGCCCTACGCTCAAATCGGCTGTTTTTACTGCGGAAATTGTCCTTACGCCTGGAATGGTAGAGCTGAAGCGATCGGGCTCCAATACCCGGACGCGATCGCACGCTAAAGGAGCCATCATCATCGTCTGGATCAACAACCGCCGCGCTACAGGCGACTTGGTAGCCCGGACAACGTATTGAAATGCACCCGTCTGAACGCCAAATTGAGCCGGATCTAAGCCCAACTCCTTCACCAATGGCATGAGCTGCTGCTGAAACTTTTGGAACTCTTCCCCTTTTCGTCCCCGCGTCTGAATCTCATGCACCTGTAACTGGGCTTCAGCAAACATCTGCTTGATGCTATCCAAGGTGAAAAAGCGCAGGTGAGTGCGATCGAGCAAACCTTCATCCTCATACTCCCACTTCCCGCGCAACAGCTTGAGAATCAGACTCCAGTGCTGTACGTTGGGGATACAAGCCAAAACTTCACCGTCTTCCTTGAGCCATGCAGTAGTGCGTTTGAGTACCGCCCAAGGGTCGATCGTATGTTCCAGTACATCCCCAAAAACCAGACAATCAACCGTACCCTCGGCAATTTCTGGATCTAAATTTGGGTCTTCAATATTTCCTACCACCACTCTGTTTAGCCTTGTCGCGGCAATCGAAGCCGCCGTCTCATTCAGTTCCAGACCGATATATTGGCAGTGGGGATTAATCCGCTGATAGTGTAGGCCCAAAGCTCCAGCCCCACAGCCAACCTCGACAATTACCTTGGCATCACCGGGCAGCAACCTGAGCAAATCTGGGTTAATGCGATCGTAATAGTCAGGTAGCAACCTTGAGTCCTGAGTCCTGAGTCCTGAGTCCTGAGTGAGAATTCTCCCCCGCTCCCCCGCTCCCCCACTCCCCCGCTCCCCCGCTCCTCTGCCCCCCTGCCCCTCTGCCCCCCTGCCCCTCTCCCTCTGCTTATCAGCGAACATTTGCAAGAATTTTTCGCTCCAACCCGTGCAAAAATGCTCAATTTCCAAAAAATTGGCATACTGGGAGGCAGGCTTATAAACTTGAAACGATCGCATGATTCCAAGGCTGGCGGCACTTTCTAAAGGGCCCATAAAACTGGTATCGCGGTCTAGAAAATAAGGCTGCCTACTCCAATGGTTCATTTGCGAAACATTCAAGAAATAGCAGCCCGCGTGGGGGTTACTAGCACGACTGAAAGTTACCGGGTTACCCATGATTTGCCCGATCAGTTCCGGTTGCTCTTGCAAATTCTGAAATTTAGCTGTTAGCTGCGATACCAGGTTCCCGTCGATGTAGGTTTTTTGGCTTGTGGTACTGGCGTCCCCCCTGTGATTAGCGGGCGAGATTTCATAGCGATTTGGTTGCAGCAGGCACATATCACCCGCTTGATTGGTAAACCACTTGAGTTTGGCAAAAAACCAAGGGTCGTGCAAAATCAGGTCGTCTTCCATATAGCAGAAGTAGTCATAACTACCAAGACAGTCTCTCAGTAGTGCCTGACACTCAAAGCCCAATAGCATCGGTTCGGAATTGGTACGGTAATGCTTGTAGAAATGTGACGGAAGTGGAATCCGATCCAGAAGGTGAGAATCTTTAGTAGTACAGATAACTATATCTATGTCATGAGCTTGGGACTGATTGACAGGCAAGGGAGCCCCCTTGGCAATGTCCATGCTGCTCTGGGACTTACCTAATAACTGGTGCAAAGCAGTGATAGAAGCAGTTAGCGCCTGGATGCGCGGCTGAGGATCTTTAGCTTGGGAACCGTGCTTTCCGTTATCGGTTGGGTTGAAGAAGTGAGGAAGAGTGAACAGAATCCGCATAAGGTTGGTTACAATAGTGTATTAACAAAATCTTGACAAGCCGCGTGGCAACTTGCGGGAGTCTTAAGTTTTTCAACATCTGCTGGCAGGAGTCCCCTTCTGAGTTGTAATCTCTAATTCAAGTGAGGAAAGAATGCCACCGCAGCAACGAGACAATTTTACTCGATATTCTAATCTAAAATAGAAGTGGAAAATTGACGTGCTATATTAAGCGTTTAATAATGAGTTATGCTTACTTTTTTTAAGCTCGGTAACAGAGAGCAATGACAGGATTGTTTCAAGCTGGCAACAAAGTAATTCAAGCGGATGAAATGCTGGTACTGCTAAATCGGTATCAGTTAATGCCGCAGTTTTTGCGTGGGCTGATCGTAGACGAGGCGATCGCCGATATCGATCTTAGCGAGGAAGAGAGGAAAGGCGCTGTAGCTCAAACTGAAGCGCAATATCAGATTTCTTCACCAGAAGCTCGGCAAGCTTGGCTGGAAAGCCAAGGGTTAAGCCAAGAAGAGTTTGAGGAAATCGTAGTGCGCCCCTTTGAGCTGGAAAAATTTAAGCAGGGGACTTGGAGTTCTAAAGTGGAATCCTATTTCCTCACACGCAAATCGTATCTAGACCAGGTAGTCTACTCTCTCATCCGCACCAAAGACCTGGGACTGGCCCAAGAAATATACTTTCGCGTCCAAGAAGGCGAACAAACGTTTAGCGAGCTAGCTAAACAATATTCTCAGGGGCCAGAAGCCAATACGGGAGGAGTATTGGGGCCAGTGCCGATCCGGCAGCCCCATCCCCTGATCGGTCAACTGCTCTCAGTCAGTCAACCAGGTCAACTTTGGCAACCGCGAGCCCTAGCGGAATGGTTTGTAATCGTTCGGTTAGAAAAGTTTATGCCAGCTCAGCTCGATGACGCAATGCGTCGCCGCCTGATCGACGAAATGTTTGAAACTTGGATCTCGGAGCAGGTGAAAAAAATGGGAACTCTGCATTTAGCGGAGAAAACGGAGGAGTCAGCGGCGATCGTGTAGGGGCGCTCGTGCGGGAAACCAATATTCTGCTGCAAGCGTCCCACATCTTGGTAAGCTATTCTAAATTTATACTTACCAGGCGCATAAGATGAAAGTTTTGTAAAGGGTAAAGGGTAAAGAGGTATCCTTGCCAGAAATATGAAGGAAAGACAATGAAGAAAAAACATATAAGTAAAGACAGCTAAGCTGAAAAAGCTCTCCCGTACCTGATGCGATATCCCACATCTAATTATTCTGGTGGTGTATGACCCAAACAGTTTCTCGATCGCAAATTCAAACCTTTCTGGCCGAAATAGAGCCCTTTAACCGACTAAATTCCAGAAGTCTAGAGGGTTTTGCCGCTCAATGCCAGTTATTGCGCTATCGCATCGGGCAAACAATCCTGCAAAGGGAAGTGATGCCCACACAAGTAGCGATCGTCTATACAGGACAGGCGCGACTGTTGGGCTACGACCAACGCACCCAAAGCCCCGCCAGCTTGCAAGTGGTCGGGCCGGGGGAAGCCCTGGGCTGGGTAGGATTGGTAAGGGGAGTCGCCTGCGAAACAGCGATCGCCTCCAGCGAAGTCATCTGCATAACTCTCCCAGCAGCAGAATTTTTATCCTACCTAGATAAAGAACCAATTCTCAATGAAGCCTTCCGAGAGCGTTCTAGCCGCATCGAACTATTTGAACTATTAAGCTTGGAGTTGCAGCGCCGAGCATTAGCAAGCGTAAATCTCAAAGAACTAACCTTCCAAGTTTGGCAAGACACCGAAGTCCTGAACTTACCAAACGGTCAGGTAACCCTTCCCGAATTAGACCGGAATAGGGTTTGGCTGGTCAGCAGCGGCTTCATCGGCGCATTCTCCACCGGCAGCAGATTTCCAGCAAGTGAATCAGGCCCTTGGGTTCCCGTCAAAGGCAAAAACGGTGCTAGGTTGTTGGGAGTGCGACTTCCGGTTGAACCGTCGCCAGTTATAGATGTGACGCCACCCGTACAGCAGATTGAGAGGGATGCGCCAACAAGAGATTTTGAAGATGTTCCTCTAGCACCCCCCATCGAGCCCGCACCCCCGGAAGCCATAGCTACACACCAGAAATTCCCCTATTTTCGGGGTCGCGGCACAATAGAAGCCCCGCTAGCTTGCTTCAAAATGCTGGCAAAACAGATGGGCGTACCCTTCCGCAAAGATGTCATTCGCAAAGTGTTGGATAACCAGCTCAAAGCCAGAGGAAGCATTACACTCCTAACCTGCGGTGGCGTAGCCGAGATCATGGGCATCAGCGCCCAACTTGTGGAAGTACAAGCTCAGGCAATACCCAGATTAAAAGCACCAGCAATGGTTCAATGGCAAGATAGCTTCGCCATTATTTACAGCATCAGCGAAAAAGAACTGGTGATAGCGACGCCAGAAGAGGGAATTCGCCGCCGACATCCACGGGAGTTTGCCGAAACTTGGGGAAATGAAGGGGCGGTACTGCTGCTGCAACAGCGTGCTGAAGAACAGAAAGAAAAATTCGGCCTCGGCTGGTTTTTGCCCGCCATATCCAAATATCGCAAAACCTTAATAGAAGTTTTTATCGCTTCGTTCTTAGTGCAGCTGTTTGCCTTGGCAAACCCACTAGCTACCCAGGTGATTATCGACCAAGTAATCAAGGAGCGCAGCACAACCATCCTACAGAGCGTGGGGTTGCTGTTGCTGGTGGTGGCAGTGTTTGAGGCGCTGCTGACTTACGTGCGGACAACTTTATTTGTTGATACCACCAACAGGATTGACATCACCCTGGGTGCGGAGGTAATCGACCACCTGGTACGACTGCCTCTGAACTATTTTGACCATCGTCGGGTAGGGGAACTGGCAGGTCGCGTGAACGAACTGGAAAATATTCGTCAGTTTCTCACCGGCACAGCTCTGACGGTTGTACTTGATGCCTTTTTCTCGATATTTTATATCGCTTTCATGCTCGTTTATAGCGTGCCGCTGACAATAGTCGCTTTGTCAACCATCCCGCTATTTGCCATTCTGACGTTAATTGTCTCCCCGATCGTCCAGCGTCAGTTACGCACCAAAGCCGAACGCTATGCCGACGCTCAATCCTATTTAGTGGAAGTTCTTTCCGGGATTCAGACGGTCAAGGCGCAAAATATCGAGCTGAAATCGCGCTGGCAGTGGCAAGAACGCTATGCTCGCTATGTCGCGGCAGGGTTTAAGACGGTGCTGACTTTTAGCACCGCTAGCGCTCTCAGCGGCTTTTTTAATAAGTTGTCCGGTCTGCTGCTCTTGTGGGTGGGAGCTTCTATGGTGATATCCAACCCACCTCAGCTAACTTTGGGGCAGCTGATTGCGTTCCGCATTATTGCAGGTTATGTGACTAGCCCTCTGCTGCGGTTGGTGCAGCTGTGGCAAAACTTCCAAGAAACGGCTCTGTCTATAGAACGGCTCAGCGACGTTCTGGATGCTAAACCAGAGGCAGACGAAAACAATCGCAACAATATCACTATGCCTTTAATTGAAGGGGCTGTGAAGTTTGAAGATGTTTCGTTCCGGTTTAATACCAGCGGACCGCTGCAACTGGTGAATGTCAATGTAGAATTTCCCGCCGGTACGTTTGTTGGGATTGTCGGTCAGAGCGGTTCTGGTAAGAGTACGCTGATGAAATTGCTACAGCGGCTTTACGAGCCTAACGCCGGACGGATTCAAGTTGATGATTACGATATCGGCAAAGTAGAACTTTATTCTCTGCGCCGTCAAGTTGGGATGGTGCTACAGGATACGCTGCTATTTAATGGCAGCGTCCGGGAAAATATTGCCCTGACAAATCCCGAAGCTGGCGATGAGGAAATTATTGAGGCAGCCAAGGTGGCGGTAGCTCACGATTTTATCATGAGCTTATCTAATGGCTATAACACTATAGTGGGAGAGCGCGGCTCCAGTTTATCGGGGGGACAAAGACAGCGGATTGCGATCGCCCGCACCGTCCTGCAAAACCCCAGACTGCTGATTTTGGACGAAGCTACCAGCGCCCTAGACTACAATTCCGAGCGCCAAGTCTGCGAAAACCTCGCAGTCGCATTTCAGGGTCGCACCGTCTTTTTCATCACCCACCGACTCAGCACCGTCAGAAGTGCCGATGTCATACTGATGATGGATCAAGGTTCTGTAGTCGAGCAGGGTACTCACAAGGAATTAATGGCTCTTAAAGGACGTTACTATTGCCTCTACCAGCAACAAGAGTCCGAAATTTCTTAATAATTTCCCAAAAGCAGATTGAAGATTTGAAATTGAATTCAATCTGCTTTTGGGAAATCTTTAATTCGCAATTAACCATTACCAATTACCAATAAAAAATCATGACCAACAAACAGATAGTCGATCGTTCCAATGGTAACGGTAACGGCAAACACAACGGTAGCGCTCAAGTAAAAGATTTTAATACCGTTTGGGTTCCTCCCGAACCAGTTTCCCCTCCTCCGCCTCCTTTTGAGCCAGATAACCAACCTATCCTATTAGAGCGACCTTCTTGGTGGTCGCACGCCTTTGTTTGGCTAATTGTCAGCGTGACTGGTGCCGCTCTACTTTGGGCAGCATTTGCCCCGATCGAGCAATCAATCCCAGCTATGGGTAAATTGGAAACGGAAGGTGCTGCCAAAGAAGTGAAAGCACCCAACGGCGGCGTGGTACGCGAGATTTTTGTCAAAGACGGAGAGCAGGTGACAAAAGGTCAGCTTTTGATTACGCTTGACCCCACAGCACCCCAAGCAGATTTGGACTCGCTCTTCAAACAGCGCGAAACGCTTCTGCGGGAAAATCAATTTTACGCGCAAGTCAATGGCGCAAGAACAGGAGGCAGTCCCGAATTACAAGCGCTAACCCAGTCTAGATCTGCTCTCATCGCCGAAAATCAATACTTAAAAGCTCAGATGAATGGATCGAAAGTAGCTGGCGGCGGGGACGAATTCTTTGCCAACCAAGAGAACCTTTTAACTGCCAGCCGCGCCGAATTGCGGTCTCGCGTGGAAGCAGCTCAGTTGCAAGTTCAAGAGTTACAAACGCAACTCGCCCAGGTGCAAGTGCAATTAGCCGCAGGCTCGGCACAATTGCCCTTTGCTAGTACGCAATTAGCGACGACCAAGGAGCGATTACAACTGGCTAAGGTGCAGTTTGAAACAGCCCAGGCGCAATTACCCAGAGCGATCCAGCAGTTTGAAACAGCTAAATTGCAATTACCCAGGGCGATCCAGCAGTTTGAAACAGCTAAATTGCAATTACCCAGAGCGGTTGATCGATCGCAAACGGCTAAAGCTCTACTCGCTACAGATCAAACCCTTCTAGATAAGATCAGATCCGTAGTGGCGGAAGGGGCGATATCTGAGCTGCAATCTCGACGGCAGGAGCAACAAGTTTTGACGCGCCAAAATGATGTTGCCGAAAGAGAATCGGAAATTTTGACGCGCCAAAATGAGGTTACGCAAAGTGAATCGGAAATCTTAAGACGCCGCCAGGAAATCACGGCAAGCGAAGCGGAAATCTTGAGACGCCGCCAGGAACTCGTAGCCAGCAGATCTGAAATATCAAACCGCCAAGGTGAAGTTGCCAACGGCGAAGCCGAACTTTTAAAAACGCAAGCTGAAATAGAGCGTCTGAAGGGAGAGCAACAACGCATCACCGTGTCCATCGATCGGGCGAAGCAACAGTTGAAAAATACTCGTGATTTATCTGCCAAAGATATATTCACGAAAATTGCTGATAACCACCAAAAGATTGCAGAAATTGATAGCCAGCTAGCTCGATTGAGATTGGAAAATAAGAAAAAGCTAGACGAAATTGAGAGCCAAATTCAAAAGGCAAAACAGGCTGTTCAGTACCAAGAATTGCGAGCCCCAGTTGATGGAATTGTATTTAATCTCAAACCAAATTCACCGGGATATGTTGTCAGGCAAATTGATGCGGAACCAGTGGTGTCAATTGTGCCTACCGATAAACTGGTGGCAAAAATATACATTACAGACCGCGATCTCGGCCAGGTTTTGGATAAATTGAAGAAGGAAGAAAATGGGTTGAAGGTGGAGGTAAATGTTGAATCTTTCCCATCCACCGAATATGGCACTCTGACGGGTACACTGACTTCTGTCGGTTCGGATGCTTTAGCGCCCGCTCCCGATAAACAACGTCCTTATTATGCTTTTCCTGCCAAAATACAGCTGGAAAATCAGACGTTAAAATACAACAATAGGGAAATTCGCCTTCAGTCCGGTATGGCGATAAATGCCAGTATAAAGGTGCGTAATCGGACGGTGCTGGGTATCTTTACAGAGTTGTTCCAAAAGCAGGTTGATGACCTTAAGACCGTTAAGTAACTGTTTGTAAATTAGCTCAAGGACGGCGCTAAGTTTTGTTTTTTGGGGAAGGCATTAGCTGACCCCAAATTGTTTTATGTAGCATCCAACTGTGGCGTTGGGAGAAACCGGGTTTCTGCGTGTTCAGCTTATTTACGCCCACCTACTTAGTACAGGAGTAATACCCAATCCGCAACGATTATCCCCTTTATGTCTCTAGGCTGTAGAGACGTTTCATGAAACGTCTCTACAATCTTTATGCCAAAAATTCTCATGGGGTAACAAACCCGGATTTGGTATAAAAATAATTTACACGGTTTAGTGTAATATGGTTAACAAAGTTAAACGGGACACTGCAAGTGCCAGCAACTCTGTACAAGTATTTTAAAGTCTGTATGCTATTCCTAATCTGGGCACTTCCAGTAGCATACTGCTTCATCGCTTTTCTACCAATGCCGAATGGAATAAGAATAGGTTTAGACCCATCTTGGCAATATGCGCTCAGTCGTGCCTCAGCAGATCAACTGATTTTTGGACGAGACATTGTGTTCACGTATGGCCCGATCGGATACCTAACTTCTGGGGCTGTATTAGATAAAAACTTTTTTTCTATAGTATCTTTTCGCTTTTTAGTATACTTTGTATTATTTGGATTGGTTTGGATAAAGTTCTTAAAGCTAAGAACAAAATTGACAAAGGCATCTCTCATTCTCAGCTTATTATTTCCTTTTATTTTTAGTAAATTATCGTCAAATACGACCATTGAAATTTCATTTATATTTATAATTATTTTGTTATTTTATGATGGTATTTTTATAAGATATTGGTCTTTGGGGCTGGCAGTATTTGCCGGTCTTTGCTTGAGTTTGAAGCTGAATCTAGGAGTTACTATACTTGGTTCGCTCCTTTTATTACTGTCGGAAAAGCTTTATTCATCCCTGAAACATAAAAAAAATATAAGCTTGATAGTATTCGCCATTATAGATTCATTATTGGTAACCAACTCCGTGCTATTTATAACCTTAGATAAATCATATATAAACAGTTTTCTGAAGCTGATAATTTCTATTATTTTATCAGTAATATTTGGCTTATCAACATGGTGGGTTACCCGGCAAGTAATTAGCCGTAAAATTTTACTCACCCTGGGGGAAGTTATTAATAGCAATAAAGTTTTAACCAGAATATTAAAGCCAAGAATTACAGGATGGGGCGTATTTTATTTTGTCTACTGTTTTTGCTTTATATTAATAATTTTTTATTTCAATCATCCCCTAATAGACTATTTGAGAGGCGCTTTAGAAATTTCTTCTGGTTACTCCAGTGCAATGAGTTTGGTGGGCTCAAAATTGGAGCTAATAGTTGGAATTTCTGAAATATTTTTAATCTTTGCACTTTTAATTTTAGGTGGCAGGGAATATTCCGTAGGTCTTTCCCTATCTATAGCGTTTATATTATGGATGAATTTTAAACACGGGTTTGTTCGTCAGGATGAGCATATTATTGGGTTTATAAGTTCTACCCCTCTCCTAGTTTCTATATGTATTACTAAAGCTAAAACACTTCCTACAATCAAATTTTCCTTTTTGATCCATATCTACCTGTTGCTCATTATGCTAATATATGGATTTACTTCTAACCCATTTGGAAATCAGTCATTTCCCCAAGGTACAAACAGACGACTTGCAGAGTTTGCTCCCGAACGGGTAGCTGCTAGGGCATCAGCCTTGATTAACTTGAACAAGCTGCAAGACCAAGTGAATGCCAAAAGTAAGGTCAAACTCTCTAAAATCAAACTACCAGACAGTGTAATAGAGCTAGTAAAATCTAAAGAAATAGATATTATACCTTGGGAAATTTCCTTGGTAGAAGCTAACAAACTTAACTGGAAGCCAAGACCAATATTTCAATCATACTCTGCTTATACAGCATTTCTTGACCACTTAAACATGAAAAGCTTATCAAAAAATCCAAGAGAATACATTTTTTATAATTTTGATAGCATAGATGGCAGATATCCTTTTTTTGACGAACCAGAAACTTTCTTTTATCTCTTTTGCAATTACAGAATAGCCGATAAATTTTCGGAATTTATCAATATGCCTGGGCTCTCAAAATTGATGCTATTGGCAAAACTTAATTCAAGTCAGTGTTCGGCAGGTACTTTAGCAAAGAAAACATCCCTGCCCTGGAATACTTCTCAGTCAATAGAAGTTGATGATGGACAGGTGGTTCGTGCAGCTGTTGATTTTAAATATTCTTTTTTTGGTAAAATCTATAAAACTATTTTTAGAGTACCGCCTATAAACATAGCTGTAACTGATGTGAATGGTGTGAAAAGTGAATATAGAATTGTGCCAGACAACGCCAAAAACGGTATTATAATGAGCCACTTGCCGAAAAATCCTGATGATGCTCTATCTTTTTTTAAAGGACAGTTTCCTGTTCCAGTCAAGTCATTTAGTTTTTCGATAAGTAACTCTTTATTGTACAAAGGTGATATAGATGTAAGTTTAACTTCATATCCTGTTGCAGAAATTTTAAGATAAAGAGAGCAAGTATTTTCCAACTAATGTAGTTTTCATTTAGGAGTATAAACGAATGCGAAAAAATCCTGAAGGGGCGAGCTTTGTTTTTATTGTTGTCTACTCTGCTGTTTTTATAGGACAATTGATTATAAAGTTAGGATGGAGCATCGGTTTTATGGCTTATACAAGAACAAAAAGGGAGGAGGTTGCCAAAATAACGAAAAAAGACGGATACTTTATGTCAGGCTGGCAAAAATCATTTTCTGTAAGTAAACTGCCAAAAGGCCAGGTGAAAATAAATGCTTGGGCATTTGACACGAACACGGGAAAAGCTTTTAAGTTAAACGGTACTCACATATTGCAAAGTCAATGAAAGTTGTCAACACTGAAATTTCCGATGTTTTGCTGATTGAACCGCAAGTATTTGGCGATGCGCGTGGTTTTTTCTTTGAAAGTTACAATGAGCGATCGTTTGCAGATAAAATGGGCGTAACGGCACATTTAGTCCAAGACAATCACTCTCGTTCTAGCCAAAATGTTCTGCGTGGCTTACACTATCAGATTCAACAGCCTCAAGGAAAATTAGTGCGATCGGTTGTTGGTGAGATATTTGATGTGGCGGTGGATATAAGAGAAAGTTCGCCTACGTTTGGGCAATGGGTCGGTTATCTGCTGAGTGCTGAAAACAAACGCCAACTGTGGATTCCAGCCGGTTTTGCCCACGGCTTTTTGGTTGTTTCGGAAGTTGCTGAGGTGTTGTACAAAACTACTGACTACTATGCTCCGCAGCACGAAAGGTGTATTCTGTGGAATGACCCGGATTTGGCGATCGCATGGCCTCTGGAAGCAACCCCAATATTATCCGCCAAAGACCAAGCTGGTAAATCCTTCAAAACAGCAGAAGTATTTCCATAACCTTTGAAATTATTGGTTTGGTCGCCCCCGTATTCATCCGTGAGGTCAATCCTCTCATCCTCTCATCCAAAATCGAATGACGCGAATCTTAGTAACAGGCATTGCGGGACAGTTGGGGCAAGAATTGCAGCAGACTCTTGTGCCTGTGGGTGAAGTAATTGGTGTAGGAAGGGAGACGCTGGATTTAACGCTGCCAGACGCTATTCGTCAGGTTATAAATGAAGTAAAACCCGACGTTGTTGTGAATGCGGCGGCATATACGGTGGTGGACAAAGCCGAAAGCGAACCGGAATTGGCTGAGAAAATAAATGCGATCGCACCCGGTATCATAGCCCAAGAATGCCAAAAGTTGGGAATTACCCTCATTCACATTTCCACCGATTACGTCTTTGACGGTAGCCAAAGCCACCCTTACCGGGAAAGCGACGCCACCAATGCCCTAAGTGTCTACGGCAAATCCAAACTCGAAGGTGAGATAGCAATTCAGAAAACCTGCGACAATTACATTATTCTGAGAACTGCTTGGGTTTATGGTGTTGGCGGTAAAGGAAATTTTGTCAAAACTATGCTGAGATTAGGGGCTGAACGTGAAGAAATTCGAGTTGTTGCAGATCAGATTGGTAGCCCCACTTGTACAGCAGATTTGGCAAGTGCAATTACGCAACTGATTCCTCTATTTACTCCAGAAATTGCCGGAATCTACAACTATACAAATAGTGGCGTTGCCAGCTGGTACGACTTTGCCGTTACTATATTTGAAGAAGCAAAACAGTTAGGCTGGGATTTGAAAATTCAACGAACGATTCCAATTACAACAGCTGAATATCCCACACCAGCGCGTCGCCCTGCCTATTCTGTTCTATCCTGTGCCAAAATATCAGCAGTCCTGGGAACTTATCCGCCGCACTGGCGACAGGGATTAAGAAAGATGTTAGCCGAACTCTACACTCGTAGTTTATGAAAGCATTAATTCTCTCCGGCGGTAAAGGAACTCGTTTGCGACCTCTCACCTATACAGGGGCGAAGCAACTCGTTCCCGTTGCCAATAAGCCAATTCTTTGGTATGGGATTGAAGGGATTGTCGCCGCTGGTGTTACCGATATTGGGATTATTATTAGCCCCGAAACTGGGGAGGAAGTCAAAGCTAAGACGGGAAATGGCGATCGCTTCGGTGCTAAAATTACTTACATCCTGCAAGACCAACCCGCCGGTTTAGCCCACGCCGTCAAAGTTGCCCAGCCATTTTTGGAAGACTCGCCTTTTATTATGTATCTGGGCGATAACTTGATTCAAAGCGAGTTGGGCGTATTTTTAGACAACTTTAAAAGCCAGCAGACAGATGCTTTAATTTTGCTGCGCCAAGTGTCTAATCCCAGTGCTTTTGGTGTTGCCAAAGTTGATGAAAATGGGCGAGTTTTGCAGTTGGTGGAAAAACCGAAAGTTCCCCCTTCCAATTTAGCACTGGTGGGAATTTACTTTTTTTCTACTGCGATTCATGATGCGATCGCTGCTATCCAACCCTCCGCCCGTGGGGAACTGGAAATTACCGATGCTATCCAATGTTTGATCGATCGGCAAAAAAAAGTTGAAGCTTGTCAGTTAGAAGGTTGGTGGTTAGACACCGGCAAAAAAGATGATTTGCTGGAAGCAAACCGAATTATTCTGGATACCACCTGTCTGACAAAATCTATTCTTGGCGAAGTAGACGATCGCAGTCAGGTAATTGGGCGAGTGCAAATTGGTTCCGGTACTAAATTGATTAACTGTACTATTCGCGGCCCCGTTATTATTGGCAACAACTGCTATTTAGAACATTGTTTTATTGGCCCTTACAGTAGCATTGGCGATCGTGTCACCTTGATTGATGTTGAAGTCGATCATAGCGTGATTTTGCAGAGTGCTAAAATTGTAGGCATTCATCAAAGAATTGTTGACAGCGTGATTGGACAACGCGCCCAGTTAACTGTTGCCCCACAACGTCCGAAAGCCTTGCGTTTTATGATTGGCGATGACAGTCAAATTGAACTAGCGTGATTTACTTTGTCATAGTTAACTATTATTCCAGTGATTTCATCGCTAGTTTAATTAGCTCAATTCAAGCAAGCAGAGGTGTTGCCTACAGAATTATCATTATCAATAACTCCCCAGATGATGACTCTATCCATCATCTGGAAGGTGATGATATCCTCATTCTTGAAGCTGGGAGTAACCTGGGTTTTGGTCAAGCTTGCAACTTAGGATTAAATTGGATTTATACTCAAGATACCCAGGCAATTGTGTGGATTATTAATCCAGATACCTACCTACTCCCAGACGCTTTGGAGAAAGTCCCGACGTTTTTTGCAGCGCATCCCGAACTTTCAATCGTCGGTACGATTGTCTACACGCCAACTGGTAAAGTTTGGTTTGCTGGGGGTGAATTTATTACCGAAAATGGAGAAATCAGAGCCAAAACTATCTATAATAATAAGTCAGAATTACCCTATTTAGAAAGTACTTGGATCAGCGGTTGCAGTTTATTAATTAATTTAAAAAGGTTTCACGATTGCCCGCAGTTCGATTCAGATTACTTTCTATATTACGAAGACTTTGATTTTTGCAGACGCTATGCCAGCCAAGGACATTTAATTGCGATCGCCCATAAAATTGGCGTAGTTCATCATCCTTCGTCAATCACAAGCAGAAATATCTTAGGAAAATTTAAGTATAGCACATACAGCTATATATTAGCTGTTGAACGTTATGCTAAGAAGAAGTTTTTAATATTAAGATTGACTCGCCTTGTTTTTCATGCAATTATCTTAATGCCAGTGAAACCGCAAGTTGCATTTGGCAAACTATATGGCATATTGCTTTATTTAAAGAGAGTACTTAGAATCTCTCAGAAATCCGGTTTCTTAGAGAAACCGGGTTTCTAAAATCGATCTTCAATCTGGTTGAATCCGATGTTGCTAAATCTGTCTTTTTTGATGTCTAAACCAACGGGTATTAGTACTTACGCAATCAATCTATTTCCTCACCTTCAATTCCTAAACCCGACTTTATTGGTTTCCCAAAAGATAGATAACTTTACCTGCTACCCAATCCCGCAAAATTTAACACCAGAACAAGGTAGAAAAGGACACTTATCCCGCCTTTTGTGGACGCAGTTTCAACTGCCCAAAATTTACCAAAAGCTGAAATCGAATCTTTTATTTTCTCCTCTTCCAGAAGCGCCTTTATATTCGGGTTGCCGATATGTAGTGACGGTTCACGACTTGATTCCCCTGCGTTTTCCCAAGCGATTTTCGCCGTTAACTAGCTACAATCGATATTTCCTTCCCTTAGTGTTGTCACAAGCACAGCATATTATTTGCGATTCAGAATCAACGGCGAAGGATGTTACTAATTTTTTCGATATTCCATCAGAGAAAGTTACGGCTGTTTTGTTAGCACATGATGCAAATCATTTTCGATTTTTAGACTTGCCGACTCGCAATTATTTTCTGTACATAGGCAGACACGATCCATACAAAAATATGATGCGACTGATTGAAGCTTTTGCTGCTTTGCCTAAATGCTGTGACTGCGAATTGTGGATAGGTGGATCGTTTGACAAACGCTTCACACCTGTTTTGAAAGCAGCCTCAGAACAGTTGAATATAAGCGATCGAGTGAAATTTTTGGAGTATGTTCCTTATGGTGAATTGCCTATAATAATAAATCAGGCGATCGCACTCGTTTTTCCCAGCCTTTGGGAAGGATTTGGACTGCCGGTTTTGGAAGCAATGGCTTGCGGTACTCCGGTAATTACATCTAATATTTCTTCTTTGCCAGAAGCTGCTGGCGATGCGGGTATTATGGTTAATCCATATAATGTTGGAGAAATAACAGAGGCGATGCAAGCTGTGGCTAATGATGCGGGATTGCGATCGCACTTACGTCAAGCGGGGATTGCCAGATCCAAACTATTCAGTTGGGAAAAAACGGGAGAGGCTACCGCTGCGGTGTTACAGCGATATATGTAACAGGAGTTATATCAATATATAGCCGCTTTTTTTTGCTAGTCTTTCTATCTATACCCAAAGTTACATTCAAGGGTCATTTTAATTATTCCCTGGGGGGGAAGACTGCTTTATCAGTTAATACTAAATTATCAAAATATCAGTAGAAACCGATAAAAGGAAACAAGTATTATGAGTAACGAACCTGATGCAAACCGCGACCCGATTTCTGGCGAACCTGGGGCGCATCCAGTAGGGACGGGGATTGGTGCAGCAGGCGCTGGTGCTGTGGGTGCGGCGATCGGCGGTGCGATCGGTGGCCCAATAGGCGCGGCTGTTGGTATTGCAGTAGGATCGGTGGTTGGCGGCTTGGCTGGTAAGAGTGTCGCCGAATCGATCGATCCCACAGTAGAGGATGATTACTGGCGCGGACGCTACACCTCTGAGCCTTACGTTGAGCCCGGTCTGGGTTATGATGACTATGCACCGGCCTATCGCACTGGCTATGAAGGTTACGGCCTCTACTCCGGCAAAACCTACGATGAGATCGAGCCGCATCTACAGCGTGACTACGAAACGAAGCGTGGCGGATCGAATTTAAATTGGGAAAAGGCTAAACACGCCACTCGTGCAGCTTGGGATAAGGTTGAACGCACTATTCCTGGTGACATCGATAAAGATGGAAAGTAGCAATCAGTTGTAGGATGGGCTACTAACTATCGCCAGGACAAACCTCACCCCCCAACCCCCTCTCCGCAACGGAGAGGGGGAGTAATAGTCTCCCCTCCCTCTCCACAACAGAGAGGGGGAGTAATAGTCTCCCCTCCCTCTCCACAACAGAGAGGGGGAGTAATAGTCTCCCCTCCCCGTTGCGGGGAGGGGTTGGGGGTGGGGTTCCCCGGCTTAGAGTGGTAGCCGTAGGGTGCGTTACACTGCGTTAACGCACCCTACAAAAGTTTTTTAGGGGGTGATATCTGGGAAGTTACAGAAGCGGAACTTTGCTGAATAGCCTTTTGTAAAGCTTGTTTGTTGAGTTGGGATTCTGAAGAGTTGACATCATCAAGATTACTTCCAGAACTCAAGTGATTATTGAGGATATCGAGTTGAGCATCAAGGATTTTCGGGCGTTTTTCATACCAAGAGGCGATCGCGATCGACAATTTTTCGATATCGTCTGGTAAGGAGTCGATTAATTTAGTTAAGTTAGCGATATCTTGAGGAGTGAATAAGCGCGATCGCTTATCGTTTAATAATTCAATAAAAGCTTCCAGATTTTGTTCGTCAAATGACATGATTTAGACTCCTATGGCCCGATCGCATAAAACGCCGCCCCATAGTAAGGCGACTCAGAAGGCTTGGTATTATCTTCAATTTTAGTCGATCGCGTCTTATGGGTGATTCTGGTGGGAGTGCGATCGCGAAGCGATGCGTAGCATTATCGTTCTTTTTCCGTTTGCTGAGGTACAGAAAATTCTGTACTTTCAGAACTAGATATTTTCCGGGGTTCAGTTTGAAGCACCTGTGGAAATCACCCGACGGGGGTTCAAACCCCCGTTTCATAGCGAAAGTCCTCTTGCATAGGACTGAAATTTTCTTCCAGTCCTATGCAAGAGGACTTTCGCTATTAGCAAGGGAATTGATTCCCTTGCGGGTTTTGGGGCTTAATTACCTTATCCCAACACATCATCTACAGTAATATTAATATCGGGAAAAGCTAGTATAGATAAACTTTCACCGCGCACAAACCTCTGCACATTCTGATAACCTGTTGGCGATGGTGAGCGATAAACTTCAACGCATTGCTCGTTGATATCCACTAACCAAGCTTCCACAATACCATTTTCAGCATAAAGCGGAATTTTGACATTTCGATCAGATTCAACTGTCGTATCTGCCACTTCTATTAACAAAATAATATCCTGTATTTGAGGATGTCCTGACTCATAAAAATCTGGACGGGGTTGCAACAAGGCTACATCTGGCTGAGGTTCAGATCCTTCATCTAATTCAACAGGATTTTGGGGAGAAAGTATTATGTTATCTCCAAGAAGTTGGGTAAATAATCTGACCAATCTATTTACACCAGCTGCGTGTCTTCTACCAATTGATGTCATCTCAACAATTTCTCCTCGAATCAATTCTACTCTGTCATCCTCCGTAAGGATACCAGCATCAACCATTTGGTGATATTGCTCTACTGTAAATTTTCGTCTCAGTAATTGGACAGACATTGCTACCTCCACCATTGAATATTATTTGATTTTTCAATTATTTTATTTGATTTTAACACGAGTTTATCTATTCTATCACATCTAAGACTGTCTTGGGCAATAACTTATCCTTAAACCAGATAATTTTCGCTGGTGTATCGCTCACCTTTACCCCAGCTTTCTCCAAATTCAATCTTTCCGAAACAGCCAAAATTAAATTATCGCATTCAGCCTTTCGCGCTTGGGCGAATTTCTTTTGCAGATATTCAGGACGCCAATAACCAACTATTTCTAATAAGTAGGTTCTTCCATCGGGATGTACCAGGCGAAAATCAGGAATCATTACGCTACCGGGAATAGGAATAAGGTCAACTTCTCGCTCTAAAACCCAATCTGTTTTTAAGGAATCCCAGCGGTTAGCAAAAGATGCTTCCAACATACTATCATAAGGCTTCCCCGGTGGATAATGAGACACCAAACCGCAATCGGAATTAAGAGTGAATCTGCCAGTTTTTGATGCACCAGTATAGAAATCGCGAGTTTGCAAAGTGGCGCTGAGACTCCATTTGGTAACGTGCAGCAAAGCTGGGAGCATTTTAGCGATCGCTAACCCATATCTCGTGCTAGGCTTAAACAAACTTGTCGGCCCATCAATAGTAATTGTAAAACCGTGGTCGGCATCACCCTCAATGTATGTCATTAATTGAAATAGTTTTAAATAGCGAAATAATAACTTATATTCACCCGGAACATTGCGATGAGCATTCAGAGTCATCTGACTGGCGCGATAAAAAACTCCCTGCACTTGAGATAGATTGTAACGATGCAATAAATTTTCGGCGATGGGAGCATCAAACTGAGTTAAAATACGATTTTCTTGTAAATCGGCATACAAACCAGTCCGAATTTGTTCTGGCAGAACTTCTCGATTTAGTTCTTCACTGAGCTTGTCAGCTAAGCCGCTCAATGTTTTAGCAGTTGCGGGCAAACTAGGAATAGATCGGGCCGCTAAAACAAACACGCGATCGCGTAATTCCTGGGGTTCCAAAGGACTAACAACCTCAAAAGTACAAAAACTACTTTTGAGCAGATGAACTAATCCTCTAATTAGGCGATAATCAGGACTATCGCCTTCAAATTCTGACAACTGATTATCTAATTCTCCTTGAGTTTTACCGACAGCTTCCTCAAAACAAGTAATCAAATCGATCGCTAATTCCAAATTGCGATCGTCAATCTTCAGGCGCTTCGGAATTATCGTCTCCCCATTTTGCCGGTGACTCAGCAACTCGCTTGGTAACATTTGGATTTTGGATGTTGGATTTTGGATCTTGCATTGAATATTTCTCTGGAGGATTTTCACCCCATGATTCCGGCGACTCAGCAGCTAAATAACCACTCTGGTGATTTACCTCATAAATTGGTTTAGACGGCACAACCTTTAAATTCCCTTTCTTCTTCTTCTTCTTATTATCCTTTCCTATTTCTTGTGGTACAGGCGTCTCGCCTGTAACTCTTATCGGTTCGTTTTTCTTCTCCACTCCCCGCCGACGTTCAGAAGTACCCTCCTCACTCGTATTTTCAGTCACCACCTCATAAAGTACAGCGCGTTTATTCTCATCATTCCCCTTACGCAAAATCCGCCCCAGTCGCTGAATAAACTCGCGCTGGGAACCAGTACCGGATAAGATAATCGCAATACTGGCAGCCGGAACATCAACACCTTCATTTAAAACATGAGAAGCTACCAGACTTTTGTATTCCCCTTCCCGAAAGCGCGTTAAGATTTCGTGGCGTTCTTTTACTGGAGTTTGATGAGTAATTGCCGGGATTAAAAACTCCTGGGAAATCCGGTAAACGGTAGCATTGTCGGCTGTAAATATAAGAGTGCGTTCGGGATAATGTTCGGCAATCAAATTACCGAGAACCCGCAACTTGCCATCAGTACCTAAAGCAATTTCCCTAGCTTCCCGGTGAGATAGCATAGCACGGCGTCCGCCTGGAGATCTAGCACTCATTTGCACAAATCGCTGCCAACCTTCCAAACTGCCTAAACTAATCTTTTCTGATTTCAAGAAATCATTGCGAATTTTGATAAGTTCGGTGTAGCGATCGCGCTCCAGTTGCGATAACTTCACTTTAATGGGAATAATCTCATGCTGCGCTAGCGCTAAACCAGCCAATTCCTCAGCCGTTTTGCGATAAACTACCGGGCCGATGAGATGATTGAGATCGGTATGCTTGCCATCCGATCGGTCCGGCGTTGCAGATAATCCCAGACGATAAGGTGCGATCGCATATTCTGCAATTACCCGATAAAATTCCGTTGGCAAATGGTGACACTCATCAAAAATTAACAGCGCATAGCCATTTCCCAAAGCCTCAGCATGAATCGCCGCACTATCGTAAGTAGCAACAAGAATCGGCGTCCTATCCCGCGAACCGCCACCCAGCAACCCCACCTCTACATCGGGAAAAGCCGCCACCAATTGAGCATACCACTGGTGCATCAAATCCAACGTTGGCACCACAATCAGCGTACTGCGAGGCGTTCCCTGCATCGCCAGTTGAGCCAAATAAGTCTTACCAGCCGCAGTCGGAAGCACCACCACCCCCCTCCTTCCCGCCAACTTCCAAGCCATCAACGCCTCACTCTGGTGCAGGTAGGGTTCCATTTCCACACTAGGGATCAATTCCAGCGGCGCAAATGCCTTCGCCTCATCAATAAAGTTAGTTCCTTCAGCTTGCAACGCTTCCACCAGAGGGCGATAGTGGATAGCGGGGATGCGAAATTTCTCCACGCGATCGTCCCAAGTAGCGAATTCCACCCAGATTTTTCCCCTTGGCGGCGGATGCAAAATCAGAGTGCCCCTGTCAAAAGATAATGTGGGAGTACGAACCATTACTTCTTCAAATTCTCGTTCACCCCGATAATTTTAAGGCTAGCAACTTAAGGCGGTACAGTTTGATAGGGAGACAAGGGAGACAAGTTCTTTTCTACGGTGTGTCCCGCTTTAAATTGGTAGTCAACTTAAAAAAAATCCTAATCTTTGAAGCGCTATCAAGCATGAAACCGACACAACCTTGGCATTGGCGAAAGCTCCCTCTTGCTAATCGTAGTGGATCGCAAGTCTTCGAGGCGCTATTTCTTCATCCCAGAAATAAAACCAGCGACAATCTCGAAACACTGCAAAGTCATTCCTGTCAGCGGATTGCTACCCTCCTAGAAAGTCCAGTTACACCAAACAGCACCCATCTGGCTCGATATTCTATCTGTGCGGGTTCTCCTCGCTATATTGAGAGTCAACCGCAGCTATGGACACCCCCTGTAGGAGACATTCTTCCCTTTCTGCGTCGCCTCCTCAACTCTCATCATCAAGATGAAGACGCGAATATGAAAGCGGAGTCAATACTTCCTGCTGAACTTCCCTTTACAGGCGGTTGGCTAGGATGGCTGGGATATGACTTGGCGTGGGAGATTGAGCAACTTCCCCAACTCAAAGCCGATCCACTTCCTTTCCCAACTGCTTACTGGTACGAACCAGAATCCTTTGCAGTTCTGGATTGTCAACAACAAATTTTGTGGTTAGCCACCACTGACTCCGCGCAACTCGATTCTATGCAACGTCAGCTAAATCGAGCAGATAGAGAGACAGGAGTTCAAAATTCACCGTCAGCCTGCAAAACTAATCCCATCACTCCCATTTTCCAAATGTCTCAGGAGGATTATGAAGCGGCGGTACGACAAGCTCAGAAATATATTCAAGCAGGCGATATTTTTCAAGCTAATTTGTCCTTGCGGTTTGAAGCGTATACCCCTTTTGATAGCTGGTCAATTTATCGAGCTTTGCAGCAGATTAATCCTTCCCCCTTCGCCAGTTATTGGCAGACTCCTTGGGGGGCAATCATTAGCTGTTCCCCAGAAAGGTTAGTTCAATTATCAGGAAGGCAAGTTGAGACTCGACCGATCGCAGGAACGCGATCGCGTGGCGCTACCTCTACGGCTGATGAGCAGTTAGCCGAAGAATTAATCTCAAACATCAAAGAAATAGCCGAACACATCATGTTAGTTGACCTAGAGCGCAATGACATCGGCAGAGTGTGCGAGTGGGGGTCTGTAAAAGTTGATGAACTGCTCACTATTGAACGCTACAGCCACGTCATGCACCTTGTCAGCAACATCGTTGGTACGCTAAACCCAAACTATGATCCTGTAGACTTGATTCGAGCCGTATTTCCCGGAGGGACGATTACTGGTTGTCCGAAAGTTCGCTGCATGGAAATTATTGAAGAACTCGAACCCGTAAAACGCAACTTATTTTATGGTTCCTGCGGTTATCTAGATTGGCGGGGAAACCTCGACTTAAATATTATGATTCGCACTTTGCTATATACTAATATGAGCGATTCTACATCTGGGGCAATTGTTTTCGGACAAGTCGGTGCTGGCATTGTTGCCGATAGCGACCCCCAAAAAGAATGGTATGAGTCTCTCCAGAAAGCACAAGCTCAACTCAACGCTCTAAATCTGGCAGAGATATTTCAGTCAAATTCCGCCAGTCACTGATTTGTGTATTATAAAACTGGCTCTTTCGGAGTTGTTATGCTTTTGTTCAAAAAAATAACATTTTTATTCTCCTGCTCCTCTGCTTAAATAGCATAGTAAATACGGAAGAGTTATCCCTTCTAATCCCTATACTCAGAATGCCTCATGCCACCAGATAACCAAATGGCTGTCGAATTCCGCGATGTCACCTACTCCCTAAACCGCCGTCCTCTAGTATCTAATCTCAGTTTCACGATCGGGCCTGGGGAAACCGTCGTATTGCTGGGACGCAGCGGCAGCGGTAAGACGACGACTATGAAGCTAATTAATAGCCTGCTGACACCAACTACAGGGTCGGTTCGCGTTGAGGGGATGAGTACTGTTGAGTGGAATCCAATTAAGTTGCGGCGACAGATTGGTTATGTGATTCAAGAAACTGGCTTGTTTCCCCATTTCACGGTTGAGCGTAATGTGGGATTAGTACCTAGTTTAGAGGGTTGGAGTAGCGATCGCATTCGCCAGCGCGTTTTTGAACTACTGCATCTAGTTGGTTTAGATCCCCAAGTATTTGCACGCCGCTATCCCCACGAACTATCCGGCGGACAACGCCAGCGCGTCGGCGTCGCACGCGCACTAGCAGCAGATCCCCCCATATTGCTGATGGATGAACCCTTCGGCGCACTCGATCCCATCACGCGCCTGGAACTGCAAGGGGAGTTTCGTCGGTTGCAACAAGACTTGCGTAAAACGGTTGTCTTTGTCACCCACGATATTCAAGAAGCATTTGTCTTGGCATCGAGAGTTGGTTTGATGCAGTCAGGACGCTTAGTGTTGTTGGGGACTCAGGAGGAATTTTTGCGATCGCAACTACCAGAAGCACAAGCTTTCATGCAATGTCTAAAAAGGAACTAGGAAAGTAAAAAAAAGGTTATATCTTGTTCGGTTACATCTGTACATGAGTGAGATCGTCAAGTTGTCTGTTGTCATCGTTGGTTACATTTTTACCGCAGATGAAGACAGATGAACGCAGATGAACGCAGATAAGAATAATCACAGGTTTTTTTTATTGACCGATGTGTAAGGACATGATATTTTTTACTAAAATCGCTGATTTCTCTATGAGCTAATACAGAAAACTATGAAGGATTTTTTCCTATTTAAGTATGGCTGGGAAATTTTATCCCACACCGGCGAACACTTGTTTCTGGTAGGCATTTCTATTGGCATTGCTACAATCGTTGGCATTCCGCTTGGCATCCTCATCACCCGCCAGCCGAAATTTAGCCAACCGATTTTAGGCATTGCCAATATCATGCAAACTATTCCTAGTTTGGCGTTGTTTGGCTTTCTAATTTCCGTACCGCCGCCAATTGGGGGAATTGGTGACACTCCAGCAATTGTCGCCCTCACACTTTATTCTCTCCTGCCCATTATCCGCAATACCTACGTTGGCATTAACGGCGTCGATCCGGCTATCCGCGAAGTTGGAAGAGGTATGGGTATGACCGATCGACAACTGTTATTTCAGGTTGAAATTCCATTAGCAATAGGCGTTATTCTAGCAGGGGTGCGCGTAGCTACAGTCATTGCTATTGGTGTCGCTACTATTGCTGCTGCAATTGGCGCTGGCGGTTTGGGAGTGTTCGTTTTCCGGGGTATCGCCGTGGTGAATAATCAACTAATTCTTGCTGGTGCAGTTCCAGCTGCTGTAATGGCTGTTTTGGCGGATTTTGCTATTGGTTGGTTGGAATATCGCCTAACACCAACAGGCAAAAGGAAAAAGGAAAAATGAAACAAAAGAGATTATTAACGTTGTGCCTTTTAGCTATTTGTTTGGTAGTTGCGATCGCAAGTTGCAACCCCAATGTTAATAGCCGTGGTGCAGACATCGTTATCGGGTCAAAAGATTTCACCGAACAAGACATTTTAGGCGAAATTTTAGCACAGCAAATCGAAGCCAAAACTAATCTAAAAGTAGACCGCAGATTTCGTCTTGGTTTCACTTATGTATGTCATAAAGCTCTATTGGCAGGTCAAATTGATGCCTACGTTGAATATACGGGAACAGCGTTGACAAGTGTTTTGAAACAAAAGCCGATTAGCGATCCGAAACTTGTTTATCAACGATTGAAACAAGCTTACGCCAACCAATTTGAATTGTCAGTCATGCCATCGTTAGGTTTTGAAAACACTTTCGCCATAATTGTGCGGGGAGAAGATGCTAAAGCGTTAAATTTGCAAACTCTTTCCCAAGCTACTAAGTATACACCCCAATGGCGAGGAGGATTCGGCTACGAATTTTTAGAACGGGAAGATGGATTTCCCGGATTAGCAAAAACTTACAATTTACAGTTTGCCAAACCACCCCGCGTGATGGATTTGGGGCTGATGTATCGGGCTTTGATTCAGAAGCAAGTAGACATGATAGCGGGAAATTCAACTGATGGACAAATTGCCCGATTGAATTTAGTAGTTTTAAAAGACGATAAGCAATATTTTCCCCCTTATGAGGCTGTGCCGATCGTGCGTTCTGCTACCTTAAAAAAATATCCCCAACTGCGTCAGGCAATTCAGCAATTGGGCGGATTGATTACGGCAGACGAAATGCGACGTTTAAACTACCTGGTAGAGGGAGAACTGCGAGATGTTAAAGAAGTGGTGCGAGAGTTTCTCCAGTCGAAAGGTTTGGTATAGCAGCAGGTACGTTGTTGCGCTTTAGCGCTCTTTTAGCCCTGAAGCGCAACAACGTACCCAAAGCCAATGGAACTAACTAGCAACTTGAGTTATTTAGCGCCATACAGAAAATGCAATTATATTTGCATAACTCACGATAAATTTAGATCTACATCTGTGTTCATCTGTGGTAAAAAATATCTACGCACTCACTTTAACTTTATAAAAATCATGAGTCTGTTTGCCAACCAATCTCGTATCTTTTCCAGATATGCTCGGTTTTTGCTGTTTCTGTTGATTATTTGTTTCTCCATTTCCCTATTTTGGGGCCAGGAACCGACAAAATCCGCCTTTGTTCCGCCACTGCGAACCAAAAAAGGGATGGTGGTTTCAGCTCATCCCCTTGCTTCTGATGCGGGACTTTCCATGCTACGCAAGGGCGGCAATGCCGTAGATGCGGCGGTAGCAACAGCTTTTGCGATTTCAGTGGTGGAACCTTTTTCGGCAGGGATTGGCGGCGGTGGCTTTTTGATGCTGCATTTGGGGCAAACTGGCGAGATGAAGGCGCTAGATTTCCGAGAACGAGCCCCCCTCCGGGCTACGCAGAATATGTATCTGGATGAACAGGGGAAGGTGCGCCCAAATGCCAGCGTTACAGGCTATTTGGCGGTGGGGATTCCCGGTACGGTGGCTGGACTTTATGAAGTGCATCGTCAGTATGGTAAGCTTCCTTGGCAAGAGACGATCGCACCTGCTATCCGTCTGGCTAATGAAGGCTACGTCATCAGTTCTCTCGCCTCTGAGCGTTTTGCTTCGGTGTCGGAAAGCCGCAAGGATGCCATTCTCAATAATCCGGTGGCACGTCAAATTTTCGCTCCCAATGGTAGATTGTTGGGACGGGGAGATCGTGTAGTGCAGCGAGATTTAGCACGCACTTTACAGAGGATCGCTAAAGATCCGCAAAGTTTTTACACTGGTGAAATTGCTCGTACCATTGCCGATGATATGGCAAAAAACGGCGGTCTAATTACTCTTGAAGACCTCAAAAGTTACAAACCAACTTGGCGATCGCCTTTATGCGGTACTTTCCGAGTTTACCGCATCTGTTCAATGCCACCGCCTTCTTCTGGAGGCGTTCACCTCTTGCAAATTTTGAACATTATTGGCGATACCGATCTAAAATCCTTGGGATGGCACCACCCCGATGCGCTGCACCTGCTTGTGGAAGCGATGAAAATTGCTTATGCCGATCGCGCAGTTTATCTAGGCGATCCGGATTTTGTCAATGTTCCGGTTGCAGCGCTCACCAGTCGCGCCTATGCTGTTAAAAGGCGTCAGGAAATTTCTATGCAAAGGGCGCGACCTTCAAGCGAGGTGATAGCAGTCGATCGAGACACTTTGCAGCGTTTTGTTAATAGTAAAGAATCACCGGAGACAAGTCATATCAGCGTTGTAGACGAACAGCGCAATGCGGTCAGCCTTACCTTTACTATTAATTATGGTTTTGGATCTGGTGTAGTTGTGCCTGGAACAGGCATTTTGCTAAACAACGAAATGGACGACTTTGCAATTGCACCGGGTGTACCGAACCTTTTTGGTTTGGTGGGTGGAGATGCAAATGCGATCGCACCCCGCAAAATCCCGCTTTCCAGCATGACTCCGACGATCGTGACTCAAGACGGACGCTTGCGTTTGGCAACTGGTGCGCCGGGTGGCAGCACTATCATCACCACCGTACTGCAAGTCGTACTCAATGTATTAGAATACGACATGGACGTTGGTGCGGCTGTTTCAGCTCCCCGCATTCACCATCAGTGGTTACCCGATCGGCTCAAGGTAGAACCATTTGGCTTGGATGTTGCCACTTTGGAAGAACTGCGTCGTCGGGGACATCCGATCGAGCAGCAAACTCCTTGGGGTAATGCTAATGCGATCGCACTCACCTCAGACGGTTTTTTAGAAGGCGCAGCCGATCCCCGTGCGGAAGGTTCGCCTAGTGGTTTTTAAGCTACCTCTGCGTCTGCATTTGCATTCAGGAATAAAGGTTGCTGCACTTCGCTGCTGGGTACTAACTTCCAGCCTGCTTTGGTTAATTTCTGATAAGTTGCCCAACCTTTAGAACCATCTGGTTCGCGGTAGTCTGACGCAGCATATTGAGGAAAAGCTGTATAAGGTCGCCACCCTTCGTTGGATGCTAATTTTAAATGCAATATTTTTTGTCCGTTTGTACCAAAGGCAGGTAACCAGCACATCTGTCCAGCCATAAATAAACTCCTTCGCGTAGTTAAGGGAGGTGAAGCTGCAAGCAGGCTGTGTGAGGATGCGCTTTTTAGCTTCTGTTTTCAGCTAACCTACCCTATGTTGACTAATTTGTCAATATCATCGCAAAAATTTATGAATACCTACCTCATCCTTACAGAGTAGTTTTGCTTTAGTTATCATTCTTTGGATATCAACCTTACGCAAGATTTAATAATTATTGGCGATATTGGCAGCGAATTTTGTAGCGGATCTATCAAATGAGTGACTTCGCCTCGAACAAATTATTTATTCGTTACATTCGCTACAAAATCTATTACCCCTACTTCTGAATTTTTAATTTTTAAGCTTTAATTTGTAATTGGTCCGATCGGGGGTTAGCAATAGCAGCACGGATGGCAGTTGCTTGTTTATTGTACTCACCGTCACTGAGTACTGGTGTGGCATCCGCGATCGAAACTGGTTCGACCAAATCGATCCAAGACTTGCAGCCGGCATATTCTGGTCGGTAGGGAACGAATTGAGGTTGAGCGAGTTTGTAAGTACGCAGCAATAAAATATACACTGGCTGACGGTGTTTCCATTTGAGACGATCGCTCACAAATTGCTCGTTCCAAATGTGGTAAGGTAGCAGTGCTTTTACGCTGGGCTCGTAACTCACCATAAAAATATCAGTTATCTTCGCCCAAGCACCGATTCGCACAGTTTCTGGGTGCCAACCGGATTCTACTGGGCTTACTTTGCCAGCATATTCTGGTTTGAGCAAATCCGGTTGTTGATGTTCAAAAGTTGGATAAAGTAAAATCTCGTCCTGGGCAACTTTGAACTGGTTCCCCTCCTCGCGGATGCCGCCCTTACGAAGCAGCACAATGGTTTTGCCTGACTCCAAGGCATCGACAGCAACTGCCCATTCCTTGAGTGCGTGAGTAGTCGATCGCATAGTTTTTCAGTTGAGTTCTTCTTCCAGGCTAGCGGTTACAGCACCAGTCAGCAGGCTGGATTCACTGATAGTGGTCCCGGTTCAGGAAGAGTTTGTATCCGACATACCCGACCCCGCCTGCGATCGCCAAACCCAAAATTATGGAAACGAAACTCACAGCTGTGCCAAAAATCCAAACGCCAACCAGTCCCGTAGCGACAAATACCGTAGCCTTCGCCACTTTCTTTAGTTTTGCGTAAGAAAGCTGGAAGCGGTTGGGCTCAGGTTTCGCGGATCTAGGTATATGCTGTATAGAGATTTCTGCCTCTAGTTCTTTGAGCCGCTGCTCTATGGGGTCATCATTTTGAGGACTCATTAGTAGTCACCGAGTTGAAGACTATGACTTTGTTATACAGTCTATCCTCCCAAAGACGAGGATTTGTGAATGTAAGCAGAAATTTACACCGTCGCTTTTAGTACATAAGACAGATGTTGCATCCACCGCCGCTTGCTGCAAGTCAAGATAGTTAAGAAGGCACAATAAACTCGGTATCAGACATGGAAATGCGACGCTTGGGCACCTCCGATGTGTATATCTCGCCCATCATTATGGGTACTTGGCAAGCTGGGAAAGCCGCGTGGGTAGGAATTGAGGATTCCGAAACTATCAAAGCTATCCGGGCAGCTTTTGAGGCGGGTATTACAACGATCGACTCTGCGGAAGTATACGGTCAAGGCCATTCTGAGCAGATTGTCGCACAAGCTTTATCAGATGTGCGCGATCGGGTGGTTTACGCCACCAAAGTTTTCGCCAATCATCTCAAGTATGACCAAGCGATCGAGGCGTGCGATCGGTCCCTGAAAAACCTCAAAACCGACTATATCGACCTTTACCAAATTCATTGGCCTTCTGGCGCTTTCAAAAGTGAAGTTGTACCGATCGAAGAAACGATGAAGGCGATGAACGATTTGAAACAACAAGGAAAAATTCGGGCAATTGGTGTTTCTAATTTTGACCGCGTTCAGATAGAAGAAGTTAGCCAGTACGGACGCATCGATAGCCTACAGCCGCCCTACTCTTTATTCTGGCGTCAGGTAGAAAAAGATGCTATGCCCTACTGCATCGAAAACAATATTTCCATCCTTGCTTATTCCTCTCTGGCGCAGGGATTGTTGACGGGAAAATTCAGATCCAGTCACAAGTTTGAGGCAGCAGATAACCGCGCTAAGAACAAGCTGTTTATGGGTGAGAATTATGAGCGGGCGCAGTCAGCTTTAAGCAAACTGGGGCCCTTCGCCGAACAACATCAATGCACTCTTGCCCAGCTGGCGCTAGCTTGGTTAATTGCCCAACCACAAACGAATGCGATCGTCGGTGCGCGTAATGCCGAACAATCAGTACAAAATGCCAAAGCATCTGATGTCAAACTATCTCCTGATGAACTAGCGGAAATAGACGCCATTGGCCGCACTGTCACCGATTATCTCGATGACAGTCCAATTATGTGGAATTGGTAATTAGAAGAAAATTTGGTATGTTGTTGCGCTTTAGCGCAACAACATACCTGAATATAGAATCTGGAAATAATATCAGATCGTGTCCTTAGAGATCGTTTATCTAAAAAATTCCTGTGATTATTCTTATCTGCGTTCATCTGCGTTCATCTGTCTTCATCTGCGGTAAAAATTTAACCACCGATGAAAACAGACAATTTGACGAGATCGCTTATTAATATATAACTAAATCGGTAATTAAAGGCAAATGATCAGAACCAACATTCCCGCCAGTCCGAACCTTCAAAACCTTAATTTCTGGACTTACCAGACAATGATCTATCGGAATGGATAATAGCGGCATATAATAAGTAGGCCAAGACGGTAGGACGCCAAAGCCATATCGCGCATTCCGCAAGCCTGTCTGATGTACAAAATGCTTGTAATACGGCGACCACATCGTTATATTGAAATCGCCGAGCGCCAAAACTGGTGTTTTTATTTTTGCTATATAATCTCCCAGTTCTGCTAGTTCTTTATTTCGGAAATTAAAACTAGATTTTTTGGTAGGAATGCTAGTATGAATAGTTAAAACTGAAAGAATTTTATCTTTAAGTTTTATCTGTGCAAATATAGTTTTTTTGCCTTCACCCAAATATTGAATTGATGATTTTTGCAGCGGTATTTTACTATAAATAGCTGTTCCGAATCGCGAGTCATCTCGGTGAACAACAGAATAGGGAAGAATCTCTTGTAAAACTGTTAATTCTTTTTCCCAAGACTCGCTGACCTCTATAAAAACTGCTAGATCTGGGTCTTCTCGCTTTACTAGGGATATTACCTGAGAATACTGTTTGTTTCTATATAAAACATTGGACTGCCAAAGTCGAAATTGTTGTGCGGCTGTTGGAGTGGCGATCGCAGTTTGAGGCAAATACCACGGCAGCACTTCAATCAAGTTAATTAAAATGCAAAAAAGACTAAGAATACACCAAGCTTTTTGGCGAGTAATCAAAAAGAAAAAGAAGGTACAGAATCCAATAACCAAATATTGCAGTTTAAAGCTGGAGGTGAGGTCTAGAATATAGTGTAATTCTCCCAGGTAGCCAGTTAGAGAAAAGAGGATGGTTAAAACCGTTGTGAGAATAAACGTCGGGCCGATCGCACGGGACGCTCGTTTGGCTATCATTTGCAATATAACCTTTTAGTTATTGATTTTGATTACTTTTCAATTCAGTCTCTTGGTCAGAAGTAACCTCAATCGGCATGAGATTGACTTCAATCTGCTTTTCTACTACCAATTGAGTCGTTTGTTTATTCTCCGTACTGTTGTCTAATTCAGTCTCTTGGTCAGAAGCAACCTCCAGCAGCATGGGAGTGACTTCAATCGGCTGTTCTGGTAGCGATTGAGTCGTTTCTTGATATTCCGAATTGCTTGACAATTCCGTATATTGGGAGAAAGCAATATCAAGCAGCATGGGATTGACTTCAATCTGCTGTTCTGCTAGCAACTGAGCCGTTTGTTGATATTCTGAATTGCTTGAAAATTCAGTTTCGCGGTCAGAAGTAACCTCAATGGACATGGAGGTGACTTCAATCTGCTGTTCTTCTAGTAGCAACTGAGTAGTTCGATCGCGTACAGGAACCACCGTCTCTACCTCCGGCTGCTGGCGCTGTCTACTATCGAAGAGTTGGAAGACTCCGGCGACTAATGATTCTGTCACATTAGTGAGAACAGCATCAACTTTTTTCTGCGCTGATTCGATTCCACTAGGGCTAACAGTTTCTTGCTCTAGGGTATAGTTATAAGTAGTTGGTTGAGACTGGCCTGATAAATTCTCCACCTTAGAGTGTATCCCCGTCTGGGGATCGTCCTCACTAACTTGTTGCGATCGCACCCCTTGCGACTGTACAGCAGTCTGCGACTGCACCTTAAACATATGAGCGGCGCATTCCACCAGTCGCTGAAGTTTGGATCGCCAAAACTCACCCGGATTGGCGATCGGAGCGTTTAATTTTGTGTAGACTGAATCAATGGCCACGCGATCGACAGTTTCGCTAGGATTCCGTAAACTTTGTAGCACTTCGTGTAGAAATTGGAGTTCTTTTCTAAGCTGTTGAATTTCCTCTTCCAGATAACTGGGATCGAAGCGATCGCCAATTGCAGAAATTTGCTGTTTAACTTCAGACCCTATCTGGGTTAACTCTTGTGCTTCACTAGATTTCCACCCCATAGAACCCATAGAACCAGCAACTCCAAGGTTCTGTTGTTCTAGCTGAGTTAGGTTAGAGCGAGTAACTTGTTCTACCTGGGTGAGCGATCCCTTTAATTCTTCAATCTCTCGCTCTAAATAACTGGGGTCAAAGCGTGGAGTTGCTGGAGGAAGTGCAGAAAGATGGTATTGAAATTCAGATGTAATTTTCCTAACTTCTTCTAGGCGCTGGTTAAAAGTCTCACTTACTAAAGATACATTTGTTTGGACTTGCTGAATCTGTTGTTCCAGGTAACTGGGATCGAAGGGTGCAGGTGGTGGAGCAAATGCAGAAAGCTGCTGTTGAACTTCCGCAGCGATTTGTCTGATCTCTTCTATACGAATAAGATCTTCCCGGTGGTTAAACGCCTCTGTTAGAGAGGAAACATTTTCTTGCAGTTGCTGGATTTGTTGCTCTAAGTAATTGGGGTTAAACGACGCCGGAAGTTGAGCTATTTGCTTTAATTGGTCGATCGGCAAAGCGAAGTTTTCGCCGCTAGCTGAGGAAATCAGGCTGGTTATGGCGAGTTCTAAAGTATCAAACCGCTGTCCCATCTGGGAGAGTTCTTCCTGGATGGGATTAAGATTAACGGGTTTGGGCGAAAGAGACAGATTTTGAACCGATCCTTTTAAAGCTTGCATCTCCTCTGATATTTCCCGATCTACTTGTCTGACGCGAGTTCCCATCTCAGACAAGACAGCAGTCATATTCTGCTGGAACGTCTGCTCGAATCGGCGTCGGTTGATCAGGCTCAGGGAAAGAGCTAAAGTCAGGGGAGCAGCCGCATAGATCAGCTGCTGGGAAAAAACTGCCACTACCGTCCCTGCAACAGAACCGGCTACGGAAACGTACTCTGTTACCTCTAAGCCATTGCGCTCCGTGGTGTCTGTCATTGGGTACACCTTCTATATATGCCTATCAAGCAAAACTTATCACACAAATAAGGGTGAGTGGGAGAGGGAAAGGAAAAAGTCATAGGACTTACGCACTGTCACCTCAGAAACCCGGTTTCCGATCGCCTCACTCACCTGTAGATATCACTCTGTTTTTCAATCAGGTGAACTCCAAACACTTCAGCAAAGGAGGCTGCTACTTGCTGACGCACTTGGTTTATATCGATTTCGGGAATAAATTCTGCTAAACTGCCTACCGGCTTGTCTGAAATCCCACAAGGCACTATTTGCTTAAACCCTTCCAAATCTGGACAAACGTTTAAAGCAAAGCCGTGCATGGTAATCCAACGGCTAACTTTAATACCTAGAGCAGCTACTTTGCGTCCTTGCAGCCAGACGCCTGTAAAACCGGCCAGCCGTTCCCCTTTCAATCCGTAATCAGCCAGCACGCGGATTAACACCTCTTCCAGCTGTCGCAGATACCAGTGCAGGTCTTGCTGGTAATATCGTAAATTCAGAATCGGGTAGCCGACAAGTTGACCGGGACAATGGTAAGTCACTTCACCACCCCGCTCTATCCGGTGTACCTCCCAGCTTGTTTGCTTTGGAGCAAACTTGAGAAATTCTAGACTGGCTCCCTGTCCCAGCGTATACACGGGTGGATGTTCCAGCAATATGAGGATGTCCTCTAGGCTGGGGTTGTCTCGGCGTTCCCCTACGAGCGATCGCTGCCACTCCCAAGCCGTTGAATACTCCACTATTCCTTGGTTGTACAGCCAACAGACCCGATCGGGCGGCTCATTATTACAAGCAAACCGTTTACTATTACTTGAAATCACCACAAAAATCAAGAGTAATTTACGTTAAATTTCGTTAGAATCCAGAAACGGAAATCAAGAAATGTCAACAGATGCAAAAGATTTTGAAGAGAAGCCAAAGGGCTATGTACTCCAGAATACAAAGTGCTACTGTTTTATATATAACCTCAATGCGAATAGGAGGAAGCCCACAAGGTTGAGGCGGCTCTAGCCCACCGTCCCTCTGGAAACCCTAGTTGGTGGAATCGTCCAAAGAAACTTCCAATCCGGGCGTGGCTTAGGCTCAAGTCAATCTATTTTGGATTTGGGATTGACCTATGGAAGATATCAGCGTTTTGGAATCAACCGACGCAGAAAATGCGATCGTGGAAAGCAGCAATTTCTGCTAAACTTTCCTTTCATACCAAAGGTAGACGCAGGCAAAAAATATGCCTGCATTATGATGGACTATTCAGCGGGAGAATTGAATATGAACGTTGTGATTCATGGCAAAAATATTGAAATCACCGATGCAATTCGTGAGTACGTACATCAAAAAATAGAAAAGGCGGCAAGCCACTTTCTAAACGTAACCAATGAGATTGATGTGCATTTATCAGTGGCCCGCAATCCGAGGATAAACTCTAAGCAGACTGCTGAAGTGACTATTTACGCCAACGGCGCAGTAATTCGTGCTGAAGAAGGAAGTGAAAGTTTATACGCGAGCATAGACCTAGTAGCTGATAAAATTGCCCGCAAACTGCGGAAGTACAAAGAAAAACGTCTTGATAAAAAGACTCAAGCTCAGCCTAAAACTAGCGAGGTAGTAGAAGAAACGCCAGTAGCAGCGGATTTGATTGGCGATCGCACTCCAGAACTTCCCGGCGAAGTAGTGCGTACCAAGTATTTTGCCATGCCGCCGATGACCATTGATGAAGCCCTAGAACAGCTACAGCTAGTAGACCACGACTTTTATATGTTCTGCAATGCTGAAACCGGCGAAATCAACGTCATGTACGAACGCAACCACGGCGGCTACGGGGTGATTCAGCCGCGTCAGGGGAATGGGCATAGCGATCGCAAAAATGGTAAAACAGCCCACAGCAGTAATGCTGCACCCGAAAAGTCAAACGTACATAAAACTTAAGACCGGGCCCAGAAGCTGTTAGCTGCGATCTCAGGCTACCAGTTTAAAGCGGGACAGTCGAACCCCACCCCCTTGCCCCTTGCCCCCTCCCGTCCCCGTCAACGGGGACGGGAGTATTTCTCCCCCCTCTCCTCTGGAGGAGAGGGGGGTTGGGGGGGTGAGGTTTGTCCCGTCGATCAAAATACCGCTTTTAGTGCTTGAACATTCAAATTTTTGAGCATCAACTCATATTCATAAAGCACCTCGATCGGGTTAGGGAGTTGTGGCGGAGGTAACGGTTCCGGCTTTGACCGAAAATAGCGAGCCAAATCTAAAATTGCCCCACTAGCAGCAGTAATATCTCCAATAGAAACAAGACGACCCAAAGGCCATCGATCGGACCATTCATTAACTACCTCTCGCGAACCGGCATTGTCGTAAGCAACTATCCCCTTACCTGCGGCGATCGCTTCTTGAAGCACGCGGGGCCGCCCCTCCGACTCCGAACAAAGCAGGATAGTTTCCACATTATTCATACAGTCGAGTACCTGTTGCCGAGAAACCTTGCCCTTTAAGACAATGCGGTCTTCTAAACCATAATTCTTGATGCGATACAACATTTCTGTGCGATCGGGGCCATCGCCACACACAGTCAAGTGGACGTTCACTCCCTCACTTGCTAGAATTCGCATAATTTCCACCGCATCCAACGGTTTCTTTCTCGATTTCAGTTGAGCCGCCATCAGTAACCTAATCGGTTCTTCTGATGTTCGCTGATAGTTGTAAGTGGGATTGAAGGGTGAAAAATTAGTATTCGGATTGAAGGCGGGAAGATTAATTGGGTTTGGTAAGAAAACGGTATTGTTGACGCCAACTACACCTTTTATAGATTCGGCAAGATAGCGGGCTATACAAACTATTTTGTCGCAGTCTCGATAGAAGCCGATCAGTTTTTGTCTTAGGGACGGTTCAATTGGCTCTCTCGAAGCAAGGCGGTTAATGTAGCCTCCCCGACATATAAGTACAATCGGCTTATTGCCATGAACGCGGCGGATAGCGGGGAGATGCCAGAGAAAGCACTCGCGACCGAGAATTACATAATCGAAAGGGCCATAATTTTGATAGGCCCTTTGAAATTGGCGATCGATATCTGATAATGCCAGGGGTGTAATATTTAGATCGTTAGCCCCGTCAGCTTGAATCCACATTAATCCAGGATATTGCACTAGATTAATTGCTTGTTTGTAGGGAGCAATGTGCAAAACTTCATGCCCAAGACTGCGTAATCCGCAGGCAAGTTCTTGACTGGAGTGGGCTGACCCGCCTCCATGAGGAGGGTGGACGCTTAGTAGCAGAATATTCATAAAATGAGTGCTGATATCAATCAATCTAAGTAAAGAGAAAAATCTTAGAAGCAATCGTAAATTAGCTGGGTTATTCACATTTTGTCAAGTCCACGAGGAATAAGTTTTACTCCGTTCCCGCCACAAGATTGTGTAGGGGCGAACGCGCATAGCGTGCCGTAGGCATTAGCATTCGGGTAGTAAATCTTCGGTTTTAACCAATAAATTATATGCCCGAATGCTTCGCCCCCCGTTATGTCTCTAGGCTGTAGAGACGTTTCATGAAACGTCTCTACAATGTTTAGGCCAAAAATTAAAGGGGGTAACCAACCCGGATTTGGTATAATATTCTTAAAAAAAAAGGGCTTGTGAGTCACATCTGTCTCAGCAAGCCCTGCAATTTGCAGATTTTATGTGTTGTAAATGTAAGCTTGTCTCAACCGCCGCACCATCTCTCTACGCACTTCATTGCTGACCCGATAGCCCCGCTCCCAATGTTCTAACCTGATATTGTCAACGTAGAACTTGACGGTAAATTGCATACCGGAACCTTGGATGTCCATCAGCCGAATTTTTGGCTCTTTCCACAGGGTTTTGGATTCTTTGAAGTTTTCGTGCAACCACTCTACAAACTTGATCGCATAATCATCTAACCTAGTTTCGTCTCCTCCAGGGTTAGCCATTCTCTGATAAAGTTTGTTCATTTTGCCCTTAAGAATGTCAATTTTTTGCTCCCATTCTTCCGGTAAGATGTTGAAGTCTTCAACTACCAAATCGGGGTCTTTTAACCAGGCTTGATACCAGGCTCTAATATATCCGATGAGGGTGGTTTTCAAAGCTGGCTCTACTTCTTCTTCAAGTCTGTAACGCACCCGTTTACCCTTGCGTTCTGCTACTACCTGCAAGCCAACCAAGTTCAACACATCTATGTATTCTTTTAGAACAATTTTGAGTTCATCTTTATCCAATCCTCCTTTTTCCAGACTCTTGATTTTGTTAACCAAATCCTCAACTTCATCTTCAATTTTTTTCAGTTGCTTGTTCACATCTATTTCCGCTAATACCCGGAGGCGTCCTGCTTCCCTCTTGGACAGCTTACCTGGTTCGGCATGATCCCATCCATAGAAGTGGTCTAAATATTCTAGTTTTTCTTCAAGATCTCCCAATGTATCTGGATGTCCGAGAACAATTTCTCTCAAGATTTTTGTTGCTGTCACCGGGTCGGCATCCACTCTGACTGCGATATTAGTTGAATAAGCAAAGTGCGGAGTGGGACGACTGAGGTTAATTATATCTTTACTTCCCAAGGCAGAATTTGGCGTATACAGCTCGCAATGGGTATCGATCATATATAACTTGGTCACCCGGATGCCGATGTTTTTGATGACCGCCATTGACCCGTTCATTTGGATTACATCTCCGAATTGAAAGGGTGTATCGATCAACAAAACCAAACCGCCAAAAAAGTCGCTTAAAATCTCCTTGACCGACAAGCCAAGTACAACGGTAATACTACCTAACGCTAACCCGATTCCAGTTAAATCAACCCCAAATGTTTGCAAGAAAAGAGAAAAACCAATCAGATAAGCTAAAAATGGAATGGTTCGTCCTAGTATTGGGATCAATATGTCGTCCCAGACAGCTTCGCTTTTTCTAGCGTATGCTTTCAAGTAGTAGACAACTACTTCAGTAAATAGCCGCGCAATCAAGTGGGTCACAGTCAGAACCAGGAAGGCGCTGAACCCTCTCTGAAACAAATCAATGACGGGACTTGAGCCTAACTGTCGAAAGGAGAATTTTAGGCTGACAAGTATGAAAATAATTAGAACTGGGATACGCGAGACAGTCAGGCTAACGAGGGCTGCATCGCTTTCCATTTGGCGAAACAAGGCTCGCAGTATATAGAAAAGCGCTATGTACAGTACGAAAGCGACAATTGCCTCGACGATCAAGGCTCCCAGGAAAGGGGCCAAGTTATCTGGGAGAAAGGATAAGGACGCTGCTAGTACAGTTGGGAAGTCCAAGATAGCAATCATTGGTGCCTGCCTTAAATATTTAGCGGTTACTCTCGTTTAATACGATACGCTCTATGGACACGCCAAAGCAAATATAGTTTGGCATACTCCAATATTAAGCGTTGTGCAAGTTCATTTATAACATTCCAGTCACCTGTATGGGGGACGGTAGATATGATATCAAATCCGGTTGCTGGGTGACTAAGTTAAAGGTTAAAAAGGTTTATTAGCCGTTTTCTGACCCAAACTACAGGATTTTGGTCGTCTTCGGTTGCATCTACCAAACCCATTTCTCGCAGTTGTTTTTGTCTAGCGGTTAGCTCTTCTTGATGTTTTCCTAACTCTTTAACTATCTGCTCGTAAAACTCTGGATGCTCTTTTAAGAGTTTTTGGAACCCCGTTTTGTTGATAGCGAACAGAAATGTTTCTTCTAGCGCCCTGACGGTGGCAGTGCGGGGGATTCCCAGCATTAAAGCAAGTTCTCCGAAAAATTGCCCTGCTACCAGGTTGGTAAGATGTTTGTTAATTTTTTCTACAAAAACTTCTACAGAGCCTGACAGGATGATATAAAAAGCATCGCCTGGGTCATTTTCGCGAAATAGAATTTGGGATGCCACTAGGCGTTGCCGATATCCCGCTTCAATTAATTTCCGCAATTCTATGTCGTTAAGATTTTTAAAGTATACTATCTGGCGCATTAAGTCGCTGAGGGATAATTGCTTTTTAGGAACAAGCTGCAAAGTTGGCTCGCGATCTGTCGCTTGAGTTCCATCTTTGTCAATGTCATCTGTAGGCTCGGCTTTCTGGAACAAGCCAGCCAAAACTTCTGGATTCTGTAACCATAAATGCCTTTCTTCGGCGGGGAAATTGATTCCTTGTTTGCGGAAGTTATATTCAATTGCAAAATACAAAGAACTTTTAATGAATTCTCTTTGATTGGGCTGCTCGATCCAAGCCAAGAGTTCAAATTTAAGTCCTTCTTCCCCAAACCCTAAAAATAATACTCTGGGATTGGGATTGTATAAAACTGCCGATTCCATGTAGGCAGAAGTTATAAGTGCTTCTGTCACTAATAAGGGGTCGTTATGCTCTGCTACTGATACGGGTATTCGCAGACAGAAGTTTGAACTATCGTAACTCCAGTTAACAATTTTGTTCCCAATCATAGTGCTGTTGGGAACGATTACAGAAGAATTATCATTTGTTTTGATGATGGTAGAGCGAATAGATATTTTCTTGACAGTTCCCATCAAATTTTCTAATTCAATATAGTCTCCCACCTTGACAGGTCGATCTACCAGTAATGTCAAACCGCTGACGAAGTTTGTTGTTAAATCCTGTACGCCGAAACCAATACCAACTCCTAAACCACCTGCTAATATCGCCAAAGAGCCCAGGTTAAATCCAACACTTTGCAGAACGATGATAATGCCTAATGCTGCTGTTACATAACGAACAATTACCGCGATCGCTTCTCGGTTTCCTTCGTCAATTCCTATTCTGACAAGCAGCCGCTCTTTGAGAAAATTGCTCAGAGCGTTAGAAATGTAAATAGCTATTAATAGGGATATAATCAGTTCGCCTATTGAACTGATTGAAACAGGGTAATCTCCTATTTTAAACAAACTAGCTGTAAACAGCCTAGCTATTTGTATTAAGATCGTGTCTATGATTCTTTCCATCTTTGTCAGTTAGTATTATTCAAATTTATGTATCTAGTTTATCATTTTACAGAGGATAGCAAACTCTACAATACATTTTAAGGGCTCTGGACACTCAATGGACTGGCTAGAATTACCAGGTTATCAACAACTCCCGTTTTTGGCTATTGTAGTTACAAAAAATTATATTACTACATGAGTGATATCGTCAAATTGTCTGTTCTCATCGTTGGTTAAATTTTTACCGCAGATGTAGGCGTTAGCGAAGCGATTCAAGGGTAGCGAATTAGCCGAACCGTAGGGGAGAGGGGATAGGAGAAAAGAAATAAAAATGTTCTTAACTGAACAAAAGCATCCGCTGGTACGCATCTAAATCGAATACAAAGACGGGCTTTCCTGCCCATCCCACAAGAAGCAAGAGAAAAACTGACGGTCATTTTAGATGCGTACCAGCTTAGCAACTCCGAAAGAGCCACATACACGCAGATAAGAATAAGAACACGAATTTTTTAGGCGATCGATGCGTAAGGACATGATAGGGTCTTTCGGAAAAGCTCCGTTTGTGACCGCGCAGAGTATATACTTCGCACGGGCATAAATGGGCGAAGCATTCCGTGAATAATTTGTTGGTTGAACCCAAAGATCTTTGACGGAATGCTAATGCCTACGGCACGCACTCGCGTTCGCCCCTACATGCATAAAAAAAGCTCTGTCCCTACTACAGCATATTTGACACGAAAGAACCCTCAGCACTCAAGATTCCCGATGAACCGCTTGCAGGGGCAGTTGCACCGTAAAAGTCGATCCCAGTCCCAGGCCCGGACTTGCCGCTTGGGCAGTTCCGCCGTGCAGTTCTACCAAGTAGCGGACTAGGGCTAGGCCCAGTCCAAGTCCGGCGTGGGATATTGCGCTTTTATTATCGGCTTGACGGAAGCGATCGAACACATAAGGCAAAAACTCAGGTGCAATCCCTATGCCAGTATCGCTCATCTGGATCTGGGCAAATGAGGTTTGGTAAGTTTCAGATTGCAGAGGGTCGGCTGAGTTTTCATTTTCGATCGGCAATTTTTCCAGTTTAATCTCAATCTGTCCCCCGGTTGGGGTGAATTTGATGGCGTTGGAAAGCAGATTCCAGAATACCTGCCGCAAGCGGTCTGGATCGCCCAGTATGACTATTTGAGAATTAACCACCAATTCAAGTCGAATTTGCTTAGCGTCAGCAGACAGACGCACAATATCTCTAGCTTCCTCAAGGATAAACGCGAGGTTAACTTTGGAGACATTCAGGCGGACTTTACCAGTAGTTATGCGCGAGATGTCTAAGATATCCTCAATCAGCTTATTTTGCGCCTGTGCGCTGCGCTGAATTATGTCAAGCCCATGAGCGGTCTGGGTTTCGTCTAATTTCTTGGTACTGATCAGCTTAGTCCAACCCATGATGGCGCTGAGGGGGTTCCGCAGCTCGTGAGAGAGGATGGAGAGGAACTCATCCTTAGCGCGGTTGGCATCTTCAGCCGTCTCGCGGGCTGATTGCTCGAAAATTAGTAGCTGATGGCGTTCCTCCTCAATTCGTCTGCGATCGGTAATATCCTCAATAGCAAGCAGGATCGTCTCCATAGAGCCGCTTTTCAGAGGGATTTTGCAGGAATTGAGCAGCATCGTCTTGTCGCCAATGTTTAAAAAATTATGGCTAACTTCAAAGTCGTCGAGGGAGGTGTTGTTTGAGATTACCTCTAATAGCAGATGGCGCAGTTTGGGAATGTCCCACTGACGGTTGCCCAGATCGAAGATCGACTTCTGCTCTGTGTCTTCTGGCGTTACCTGGAAAGTTTCATAGAAAGAGCGATTCGCCGTCTTCACGCGCAAATCTGCATCAAGAACAACTATGGGCGATCGCACTGTCTCCACAATCGATCGAGCATAATCGCCAGCTTCCTTAAGCACATCGGAGCTTCGTTTGAGGGCGTCAATATCCACCAACGCTATTACTGTACCCTCAATCTGATTATCTGCGGTCTTATAGGGCTGTATTCGCAGGTCATACCAATGGCCCGATCGGTCTTGCACCTCAAGTTCAACTATGCTGGCGGTTTTGATGACATCAGATATCAACTTCTTCAAATTGGGGACGTTGATATGGGTATGAATATCGCCGATCGATCGTCCGATGTCCGTAGGCATTATATTCAGCACCGTTTTCGCTTTCGGAGTGAAAAGTCGAATGCACAAATCTTTTCCCAGCATGACGATGGGGATGCTGACACTATCGAGCAGATTATTCAGGTCGTTGTTGACTTGATTCAATTCCCGATTCCGATTTCGCAGTTCGTCGTTAATTGTGTTCAGTTCTTCATTCGTCGCCTGAATCTCTTCCTTGGCAGTTTCCAGTTCCTCATTCGTGCTTTGGAATTCCTCATTGCTCGACAAGACTTCCTCATTGGCGGCTTTGAGTTCTTCGTTGGTGACCTCCTGTTCTTCGATAATGGATTGCAGATATTCCCTCGTGCTAGTAAGCTCTTGCCGAAGTCGGAGAATCTCTAGCTCTTGGTTTGCCAGAGCGGTTCCCTCCTCTTCCTTTGTCTCACGAGTCCTGTTCGCCCTGGATTTAGGAACATCTAGTAGAGTAACCTCTTCAAACAAAACCAAGAAGTAGCTTTCAGAGGAGGGTAGAGGCTTAAAAGGAATCACCTCAATATTGACCGTCCTGAATTCCTCGTTACATTTGACCTGCAAGCCTTCTTTTCTAATCGGGATATTCTGGTCTTTGGCCTTATGAATCGCTGTACGCAGATCTAACAAAAAGCCCGATCGTACCATTCTCAGGAGGTTGAGGCTGGCCGCTCCTGGAGCGGGTTCTAGATAAAGACTAACCTGTCCTCGAAATTGTAGAATTTCCAGATCTTCATTGATCACCACACCGACAGGGGCGTATCTATTCAAGACGATTCGATCGGCTTCTTTTTGCAAATCCAATCCCTTCGAGACGTCCTCGTTCATCTTCTTGGTAGCGTTTGATTTCTGTAGTGGATGGTTGCCGGTGGTAAACTCAAAATTCAGTCGTGCGCGTGCTAGTTTTCGGGAATAAATCTTGTACTTTTTGTCCACCAAGGTAAACAGTTCAGAGAATCCGCCCGTTCCCTCCGATGCTCCCAGCATCAGAAAGCCTGTGGATTTGAGCGCATAATGGAACAGTGGTATGACCTTCTTCTGTAAAAATGGGCTTAGATAAATCAGCATATTCCGGCAACTGATCAGATCCAGCTTGGAGAAAGGCGGGTCTTGGCTGACGTTTTGCTTGGCAAAGACGCACAGATCGCGAATCCTCTTGCCAAGCTGGTAGCCGTTCTCTATCTTAACAAAAAAGCGTTTTTTACGTTCCTCTGAGACATGAAGCATCAGCTTGTCTGGGTATATAGCTGCGCGGGCTTTCTCGATCGCTTTTTGATTAATATCTGTGGCAAAAATCTGGATTTGAGGTATGGTAGCCAGATCCTGCAAAAATTCCAGCAAGCATATAGCAATAGAGTAAGCTTCCTCACCTGTGGAACACCCAGGTATCCAGATCCTGATCGCATCTTCTGGCGGTCTATCCATCATCAGCTTGGGAAAGACTTTGTTCTTTAACGCTTTATAAGATTCGGGGTCGCGGAAAAAAGTTGTGTAAGGGATCAGGATGTCTTGGTACAAAGCCTCCACTTCCTGTGGTGTTTTCTGGAGATAAGTGATGTAATCCTCCAGCTTTTGAAAGTGGTGTAGAATCAAGCGGCGCATGATGCGTCGCTTGATGGTAGCGTGCTTGTAATGAGTAAAATCAGATCCGGTGTTGTTTCGCAGCAATGTGAAAATCCGATTTAGGAGGTTCGGATCTGACAAAGGTAACTCATCCGTTGTTTCCAACGATGAGGTTTGAGCGACGAATGGATGGCGGCCGATCTTCGCCAGCTCCTGGGCGATTTCTTGAGGGGGCAGGATAAAATCTACATGACCGCTGGCAATAGCGGTGTTTGGCATACTATCGTATTGGGCTGTTTTTTCACACTGGGCAAAGGTGATGCCGCCCTCGGCTTTGATTGCTTCCACCCCCAGAGTGCCGTCTCCGTCCATTCCCGACAGAATTACTGCGATCGCTTTGTTCCCCCGATCTTTTGCCAGGGATTGCAGGAAAGCATCGATCGGCATATACTTTCCTTCAATCTTCTCGCGAGGCATGAGTTTCAACATACCCCCGATAATACCCATTTTTTTATTAGGCGGAATGATGTAGACGCAGTTAGGTTCTACTACCATGCCATCCTCGATCTGCATAACCGGCATCTCAGTCGATTTGGAAAGGATCTGGGTCAACAAGCTTTTATGATTGGGGTCTAAGTGTTGAATCAGCACAAAAGCCATGCCGGTATCGATCTCTAGAGCTTTAAGTAACTGGGTAAATGCTTCCAGTCCACCAGCGGAAGCTCCGATACAGACAATAGGATACGATCGGTCCAAGGACCGATCGCGATCGACTTTTGCTGTAGTAGGAGGCGGGGATTCAGATTGCTCCGAAGAGTCACTGGTATTCATAATTTCGATTCTTTTGCCTTATATAACTAAATGGGCGACAGAAATGGAATTTTTATGCCTCAAGTTTATTCGGTTTTATAAAAAAGGTAAGCGTTCAGGGGGTGCGCCGTAGGCGCACCCCCTGAACGCTTACCTTTTACCGTCTGAGTGTCCTATTTTCCTCATCCCAGACGGCACAAACGGATGGATCGACTTAACGTGGTTGCGGCCCTAACCAAAACACTATTCTGTTTAGAAAATCCTATTCCCTGGAAAGGATACAAATAATACAATGGATACCTATTCACTCAAGCCCTTAACGAGGTTGCCCTCCGCTTTATCCTCTTATCATACCAGGTTTCTTCCTGTAGCCCAGAAACCCAGTTTCTCTGCCATAAAGTAAACCCCAGAAACCGGGTTTCTCCAAGAAACCCGGTTTCTCTGCCATAAAGTAAACCTCAGAAACCCGGTTTATTGAAGAAACCGGGTTTCCGATCTTTGAAATTAAGACATAATTGGTTTGAGATCCAAGACAAAACCAGGTAACACATCTTCACCGGAAAGAGTTGCCGGATTTTCGAGTATTTCCACATCTCGATTGGGGCGGTAAATTTCTACACGCTTATTTTTTCGGTCAATTAACCAACCCAATCTCGCACCGTTGTCGATGTATTCTTGCATTTTTTCCCGCAATTCTTTTAGGGTATCGGTAGGAGAGCGTAACTCGACTACAAAATCAGGACAAATGGGAGCAAATTTCTGTTGTTGTTCTGGGGTTAAAGCGTCCCAACGCTCTTGCTTAATCCACGATACATCAGGGGAACGTTCCGCACCGTTGGGCAATGTGAAGCCGCTTGACGAGTCGAAACCTTTGCCTAGTTTAGTTTGTTTGTTCCAGATTCCTAGCTCAACGGCGAGATCGAAGTTACGGTTGCCAGTAACACTGCCTGTAGGTGGCATAATTAGTAATTCTCCTTTGGCTGTGCGCTCAAATCTTAAATCGCGGTTGTTTTGACAGATCTGAAAATACTGCTCTTCAGTTAAATCGATTTTCAATTTGAGGGTAGGAGGTAAGGCGATTGTAGGGGCGTTCATAACCTTATCCAAATATCTGCTGTTATACACTTTTAGTATAAGCTGCTACGCATCTAATTTCACAGTCAGTTTTTCTGAAGCTCTCTTGTGGGATGGGCATCCTGCCCGTCCTTGTATTCGATTTAGATGCGGAATATCGTTTTTATAATAGTTTGCTACAGATCCCCCTAAATCCCCCTTCAAAAGGGGGACTTTAATTCCGGTTCCCCCCTTTTGAAGGGGGGTGAATTTGTAGCAGGATTTTAGAGAATTGGTATAATACCTGATCAGATTAATGGTAGGGGTGATGGTTGAACAAAAACCCGATTTCTTTAAGACTTATCCAGTTTTTACGACTCAATTTCTGTTTGTTATGGTAAACTGTATTTTTGAGGAAATTGTAAGGAATGAAGCTGAGCGTACCGTCCTCCTTTAGAGATTAAATCTGCGTGAGTTCCAGTTTCTACGATGCGCCCTTGTTCCATCACAACAATGACATCGGCATTGTGGATAGTAGAAAGGCGGTGAGCGATCACTAAACTAGATCGGCCTTTAAATAGCTTTTCCAAAGACTCTTGAATCAGATTTTCCGACTCACTATCTAGCGCAGAAGTTGCTTCATCAAGCACAACAAAGCGAGGATTTTTGAGCAAAACTCTGGCGATCGCCAAACGCTGCCTTTGACCCCCCGACAGCCTCACTCCCCGTTCGCCAATTATTGAATCGTACCCATCAGGGAAACTCATAATAAAATCGTGGGCATTAGCTGCTTTAGCCGCTTCTATAATCTCTTCTTTTGTAGCGTCTAACTTACCATAAGCAATATTATCTAGCACCGTGCCGTATAGCAATAAAGTTTCTTGAGAAACAATTCCTATATGCTCTCGCAGCGACTCTATAGATACATCTTGAAGCTGGTAATTATCAATCAAAATCAACCCCTTTGTAGGGTCATAAAACCTAGCGGCTAATTTGGCAACCGTACTTTTTCCCGCACCCGAAGACCCCACTAAAGCAACCGTCATCCCCGGTTTAATCTCTAAGTTAAAATCGTGCAAAACTGGTTCACCGTCTTTATAGCCAAATTCAACATTTTCAAACTTGAGGCGACCCTGTACAGAGGTCAGATTAACAGCATTTTCCTTCTCCTTCACCTCTGGATTAGTCTCCATAATTTCAAAAACACGCTCCGATGCCACTACAGCTCTTTGCACAACATTCATTACTTTACTGAAACGTCGAATAGGCTGATTGACTTGATTAATGTAGGCAAGAAACGCAGCTAATTCGCCAATAGTCAAACGCCCCACCATCACTTCCCAAGAACCAAAAACTAGAACGATGAGGCTACTAAGGTTGTTTAAAACGTCGATGATGGGAAAGAAAACAGACCAAAGACGAACTGCGCGAATATTAGCTTCCAAGTAGTTCCGACTCTGGTCGGAAAAACGGTCAATTTCATACTGTTCGTTACCAAAAGATTTAATAACGCTGATATTAGATATAGTGTCTTGCAGATGATTATTGACCGCTGCGGCTGAATCCTGAACATCCCGATAAGCACCCCGCATAAACTTTCCAAAAAACTGGATTGTATAAATCATTAAAGGCCAAGTGAATACGAGGAGTAGCGTGATTTGCCAATCCGCGCTGAATAGATAAACAATAATCGCTAAAACCGTAAAACTATCAGCAAAAATTTCTGGAAGATCGGCTGTAACTAAATTGCCGATCGCGTTGACATCTTGCCCCAAACGCGACATCAGATCGCCAGTCCTATGGTTGTCGAAAAAGCTGATTGAAAGCTTCTGAATGTGTCTGTATAGATCGTTGCGAATGTTTTCAATTGTTCTCTGTCCAAACACAGACATCATGTAACTGCGGAGGAAATTCAAAACACCAACTAGAAGAGAAATCAATAGAATGGCCCCCGCCACCCAAGGCAAGGCATCAAAATTTTTTTCTGGAATCACAGAATCGATCGCATAGCGGACGATCTGGGGAATAAGAACTTGGAGAAAGGAAATGCAAAAAATAATGCCCAGAGATATAAAAAAAGGTGTTTTGTTTTGCCAAGCGTAGCTGAAAAGACGACCAGACAGCTTCTTCACCGAGGTTGTGAGCTTCAAGTCATCAGAATTAGCGGCAATCTTAAGAACGAGGTTGGCTTGCACTTATGATTTATTCCATAATAAAAAAGCCTTTCACACCTTATTCTAACTAGGACTTACGCAATCGCCCCCCGACCCCCCAAATCTGGGGGGTCGGGGGGCAAAACCTTGGTTAGTACGTAAGTCCTGTTTAACTATAGAAACCCCTAAGTTGGAAACTTGGCTCGATCTCGATCCATTCATTGTCATTGTATTTTACTCAATACAGACTTGCGATTCATCACCGGAAATTGTTCGTCCCGCAGGGGGAGATTAAAAAATGGGCATAACTTTTCCCAATTTTCACCCGCGCAAATATTAATAATTAACAAAGATTCGGGACGGTCTTTAAAGTATTCTATAACGTTTTTGTAGTGCAGGTCGTAGACGTAGGACAGCCGTTCTTCGTTATAAGTGTATGTTCCATAAACAGCCGATCGCAAAAACCTTCTGATCTGCATTTGAGGATCTTTATCAGTATCTTCCTCAAATACGGGTTTTCTCTCCCATTTCCTTTGAATCGACCTCAACCACGATTCTTTGTCACGTACAGTCAGAATAAACTTGCTATCTGGGAACATTTTATCTAGCTGAGCATAAAAAGGAGCGACGGTTATATCTGCTATTCCCTCCCAATCATTCAATATAGAAAGATCGTAGTTTCCTGCCCTCAATTCCTTTAAAGTTGTTGCGTCATTTGGGTAGTGTATAACATGAATTCCCAACATATTTAAAGCTACGGTTAAGCTTTTAGTTCCAGTTCGACTCAAGCCGATGCCAAAAATTTTCATTTTTTTACTTTTGGGTGTTTTTTTGACTTGGCGTTCTGCTTCTAAAGCATCTAACTCTTGGCAGGAAAAAGCTGCTTTTTCTGTGACGTTCATCTGACTTAATTCTGCGATCGCAATGTTAGGTAGAGCTTCTATGTAGTTGGCGACTTCCTGAGAAGAGGCATCTTGTTTAATAGTTTTTCTAGCGTGTAAAACAGCGGCTTTGGCAACATAAAAATCTTTATCTTCAGCCTGCATATTCCAATCTTCTATATTAATATTGAATTTGGCTTGCCGATAAGAATTACGACTTCTCAGTTCTCTCAAGGCATACTTGCAAAAAATGTCACGATAGAACTGAAAAAAATCATGATAAATGTGAAATTCGCCAAAATTAATTCCCAGATTAAGTTGTTTGAGAGCCAAATTTCGCAATCTAGATTCAGGTCTTAGTATATGCTTACGCTCGTCTTTGGGCGCTTCTATTCTTTGCATAGCCTGCACGACATCTAGTCGCGTTATGTGTACGCCGCAATGAATTTTACCTCTGAATTTATCTAGAACGTAACAGTCTATATAAGGTTGCGTATTACTTTGGAGGAAAGGAACCATATCCTCCATAATCAAGCAATCTGCATCCATGAATACCACAAAATCGCAATCATATTCAATCCTCAGCATTTCCTGAACTGCTTTAGAAAATGGTTTAACATTTTCTATAATATGCACTTGATTAGGCTGAATATTTTTGATTGCCAATTCAAGGGCGATTTTTGATGTTCTCTCTCCAACCGTTCTAAAAACAAGGTCAATTTTTTTCATTTTCTTATCCACTACAATTGCCCATAGCAACTAATATTACGGCGCATTAGAAAGCGATCGCACTTTCATCGACTACCAATAAACTCTGCATTTTCCTCTTTAGCTGATGCTTGGAAATGGTGCATTGGGTATCTCCTTGCCAATGAAAGTGCATAATTTTTCCCAGGATTCTCCCTGACATATATTCATAACTAACAACTGGCCCGATCGGGCCTTAAATTTGTTCGTCACTCTCTCAATATGCTGGTGATAAACAGATTGCCACAGTTTAGCATCAAAAGTATCAGATCCATAAACGATTCGCCTATAGTGACGCAGATAATCTTGTTTATATTCAGGATATTCATCTAATGTACGACCAAACCATTTTTCACATGATTTTAACCAGGATTCTATATCTCGAATGGTTAATATCCATTTAGCATCGGGAAACCGGGTATCCAGCTCGTCAAGCCAAGCAACAACTGTAATGTCAACAGCCGCATTATACTCGCTGACCAAATCATCTATAGATTTAGGATATTTTACAGAGTTATATCCCAATATTCTTAAGGCATCACCAAGGCTTTTATTCCCAGTACGGGATAAACCGCAGCCAAATATCATTGTCGATTGCTTTTTATGTAATTCTCTGCTATCTTCTTTTGGCGTTGATACTAAATTTGTCATTTTTTTCATTCCTCCTTTACTGACCTATTACTTGGTAAGATATCCGTGTCATATCATATCCGGGATAAAAACCCCCGTTATCCATAAGTTGGGTGAAGCATTGCGGTAGAAAGGCTTTGGCTCTTGGGAATACACTTATTGCCGCAATGCTAAGTGCATCCGCACCGCTTCGCGAACACCCCTACACTTCACACTATAAAGGGGGTAAATAACCCGGATTTGGTATCATATCATATCCGGTAGCATCGGGTACCTAAAAAATTCGTCTTCTTATTCTTATCTGCGTTTATCTGCGTTTCAGAGTCTACATCTGCGGTAAAAATTTAACCAACGATGATAACAGACAATTTGACGAGATCTCTCATGTACTAAGAATATCAATTGTTGGTGAAAAAATTTCCTTCATGCTCTGATATATTCGATATCATCCTTTAAACTTCCCATTTCATTTCGGCGTTCTCTTTACCTGCCATTTCTTCAAAGAGGCGTTCAACGCTTGGATCAAGTTCTTTCTGCCAACGCAAATCTAACTTTATCCCCAATTCATGGTTTTCGTAATAATCTTTTTTATACTCTCCAACCTTGACAAATGGATCTTTAATTTTTTCTCTTTGTGCCTTTGCCACTAAAAACTGAGTGCCGTTGTTTCCACCTAGTGGATGATGCTCGTGTTCGTAGTACTTCAGCATTTCTGGTTGATACTCTATGTCTAAAAAGTTACAAAGCTTTTGAGTAACTGATTCTGGCTGCGTCGCTAGAACTTCATAGCGTATCTTTATCTTTTTATGGTCAAAATTATTAAATAGCTCATTTGTCATTTGGCCTTTAGCAACCCATTCCTCAATTAAATATTTAAAATTTTTTTCAGGATACTTTGTAATTCGGGAGTTAATCACCGCTCTACCGTCTCTTTGCAGAAAGATAAGATATTGTTTTATATCGGTATTTTTGAGGCTTTCTAGTTGTTTTTGCAGCCATTGTCTACCTTTTGATGAATCAATAATAATGGGTTTTTGGGCTTTAGCGGATATTTGCTCGTAGAGGTTGACGCGCTCGCTAAGCTTCAAATCGCTCCAGACGGGGCAATTGGCACCGCAAATTTTGCAAACTCTTTTACTTATTGCCTTGGTTTGATTTTGCAGAAAGTTGGTTTTTTGTCCTTCTCCGCAATAAAAGCAATCGCTGTGGCTACCTAGGATGAGTCCTAAAAGCGTAGATCCAGAGTGACCTGCTCCACATATAAAAACTGCCTTTTTCAGATTATCCCCCATGAAATCTTTCTTTTTTTTAGGTGTTGCTAGGTTCGCTCAATATCATAAATACTTGACCAAAGAGCGGACGTTAACTTAGCGTTGTGGAATATCAACTATATCAAAATATATGTCCGATCGTCACAACCACGAACAAGCAAATTACAGCCGCGCCTTTGCGATCGGCATTGCCCTCAACAGCGGGTTTGTTATCTGCGAGGCTGTTTTTGGCATCCTGAGTCACTCCCTGGCGCTTCTAGCCGATGCAGGCCATAATCTGAGCGATGTTCTGGGACTGCTGCTGGCTTGGGGAGCCTCCATTCTCGCCCGTCGCCCCACCACGCCGCGTTACACCTACGGGCTGCGTCGTTCTTCCATTTTGGCCGCTCTTTTCAATGCTATTTTCCTACTTCTCGCCGTAGGTGCGATCGCCTGGGAAGCTATCCAACGCTTTTTTGAGCCTAGCTTAGTGCGCGGTGATATGGTGATCGGAGTGGCAGCTGTCGGGATTGCCATTAACACGGCTACTGCCTTACTCTTTATGTCAGGCCGCAAGGGAGATTTGAACATTCGCGCCGCCTTCTGGCACATGGCTAGCGATGCTCTAGTATCTCTTGGTGTTGTATTGGCTGGTATCGCTATTCTGGTAACTGGTTGGCTTTGGTTCGACCCAGTTGTGAGCTTGATTATCGTTGCAGTTATTGTTGTTGGAACTTGGGAACTGCTAAAGGACTCGGTTAACTTGGCGTTGGACGCAGTACCGGAAGCGATCGAACCCCTAGCTGTGCAAACTTACTTAGTCGAACTTCCTGGTGTGGCTCAAGTCCACGACTTGCATATCTGGGGAATGAGTACAACTGAGATAGCACTCACCGCTCATTTGGTGATACCGGAAGGACATCCCGGCGATGCTTTTTTAGCTAAGGTAACCCAGGATCTTCACGATCGCTTCGGCATCGAACACGCTACCCTCCAAGTAGAAACAGGTAGTTCTGGAAACCTCTGCTCGCAAATATCTTGTTCTAATCGATGAGATAAGAGTCCAGAACTAATGCTGAGTGACTTCTTTGAGTGCTTCATGGATAACTTCATCACTCACACCATGACGCTTCAAACTTCCAATGAGTGCAGAAACCGGATCGCCTTCTAGACTAGCGAATCACCTGTTTAATCACCCGTAAGCACCATTGGGCAAAAATCCCAATAATTGTTTTAACCTAGAACTTGCACCTTCGTAACAATGACTCGGCATTTGGTAATTCATAAATGGATAATACTTATGTCCGACTAACCTTTTAGCGTAAGTCACCTGCGTAATGTATCTAGTAACCTGCGAATCATTTCTCGAACCTCTATGCCACACTTGATTATTGAAACACACGACAGAACCCATAGCCCCTAAACAGCTATAAATTTTATCTTCATATCCCGAAATATCCCCATCACAAAGTTTTCCAAACAAATGCGAACCAGGTATAACTTGCGTAGGCCCATTCTCCACCCTTAGAACATCCGTCAAGTAATAATTGGCAGTAAATGCCAGCACGTTTAGCCGAACATTCGTTAAAGGTTTACCGTCAAGAGATAGGATATGTGGCGTATCATCCTGATGCCATTTATTGCCAGCAAGTCCATCTGTTTCTGGAGAAACTTTAAAAGAATTATTGTGGATTACATGGATCGCATTAGCATTGGGTATGCCATCAGAGAGCGAGTATCCCGATCCATTAGTTTCCCCAATTAAATGTTCTGCAAATGTTACGACTGGCTCTAATTCAAAAAGATTTAAATTAGGTTGGGAATGCTCAAACATTCGCTTCATTATCTTTCGAGAGTTTCTAGCTTTTTTCTGACCAACCTCTTCGCTCAGAGCTTCATCTAAATCATGTCTCAGTAACTCGCATTGTTCTGGTGTTAAAACATTGTGAATAACAAGAAAACCATTAGCATGAAAAAATGTAATCCATTCATCCAGTTGTTCTGCTGTTGGCACATTACCAGCTAAATAATCAGCCATAGCTACGACCTCGATCTTTAAATATGCTATGTTAGATTGATACAATTCAGTTGTCAAGTTCGTCGCCCAATCAGTCGTGAGTACCGCGCAAAGGTTTAAAACCCGCTGTATGTACAGAACCAGGAAAGACCGGAATAAGGATGCTTCGCCTTATTTATTGGTTTCGCTAACCCCAACCAAATCAAAGATTTTGGTTGGGGACGTAGCTCAACATTTTGGTTCAACCCACTGGCAAACTCAAAACCACTTCTTAACGCTAAAGCTGGTAAAGTCTTGTAAAAGAAGAGTAACAGGAGTCAAGTTATGTGCTTGCAGTGTGTGATTTATTCGACCTTAATGCTTTTCATGCCAGCGCCGCAACAGGCTAACCTAGCGCCGGTTAGCGTTCCAGAGGCTGTGTACAGCCAGGTTAACACAGGGACGGTGGCTAAAGATACCCAGAGTGCGATCGCTCAAATGCTCAAAGAACTCCCGAATTCTCACGATATGAGCTTGCTGCGAGAGGAATTAAACTCGCTGTACGCACGACTGGCTACAGTCAAAGATGACACCCAAGCGCAAAACCTCATCAATGATAGTCTGCGTTCTTTATCCGAACGTCTCAAAGCGCAACCTAATTATGACCGAGTAGCCCAAGCATTGACAGCAATGCTAGTAATAGATGACACTCCACAATTAACTAAGGCTTTAGGCTTGAAGTTATTGCATAACCCAAATAAAAGCGGCATTTCTCTTCAAAACTCAGGTAAAAAAGGAGGTTGGTTGCGCTAGATAGAAGATTTCTTTGATTAGGAATCTGGGTAGGAGATCGGCACTTGCGCCAACATTTTTGGTAATAACCAATAAAATAACTCCGCAAGTGCTAAATAGGTCGGCGCAAATAAATCATTATTGTTACGTTGTTGCGCTTTAGCGCTAAAGCGCAACAACTTACCATGAAAGCATTGAATGAACAGCAAAAAACGACCTATTGGTGTAGATTTATTCGCTGGCGCAGGTGGCATGACCCTTGGCTTTGAACAAGCTGGGTTTGATGTGCTAGCTGCTGTGGAATTAGACCCAATTCATTGTGCCACGCACGAATTCAACTTCCCATTTTGGTCGATCTTGTGCCGGGATATCACAAACATTACTGGCGCACAAATTAGAGAGCGTTCTGGGATTGGCGATCGCGATATCGATGTTGTGTTTGGCGGTTCCCCTTGCCAAGGATTTTCGCTTATAGGAAAACGCGGTTTAGACGACCCGCGCAACGCTCTTGTATTTCATTTCCAGCGCTTAGTTATAGAGCTAAATCCTAAGTTTTTTGTGTTTGAGAATGTGCCAGGACTTACACTTGGCAAACATAAGGAGTTCCTCTTAGAAATTATTGAATATTTTATAGATAACGGCTATCAAGTAGAAGAGAATTACAAAGTTCTCAACTCTGCCAATTACGGAGTACCGCAGAATCGATCCCGATTATTTCTTCTAGGATGTCGTAATGGTTTATCTTTGCCCAAATATCCAGAACCGATTACAGCTATTAACAAGCGTACAGCAGGCAAAAATAATGTAAATATTTTCTCTTATTTGCCACCTGTTCCAACTGTTTGGGATGCTATAGGAGACTTGCCAAAAGTAGAAATATATTCCGATTTGTTGAAAAGAGACTGGGTTATTGCAAAGTATAATAAGCCCAGCGATTATGCTTTTAAACTTCGGGGTATCCATTCTGTAGATAAAGATTATTCTTATGGACGCAAATTTGATTGGAGAATACTAACTTCAAGTTGGCGTACTAACCATTCCCTAGAAGCTATTAACAGATTTCAGGAAACAGAACCGGGCAAAATAGAAAATATCAGTCACTTTTATAAACTCAATCCAGAAGGAATTTGTAACACCCTAAGAGCTGGAACTGCTAGCAATCTCGGTGCTTTCACATCACCTCGACCGATTCACCCATTCATACCGCGATGTATCACTGTACGAGAAGCAGCGCGGTTGCACTCCTACCCCGACTGGTTCAGGTTTCACGTGACAAAATGGCACGGTTTTCGTCAAGTGGGAAATTCAGTTCCACCTTTGTTAGCAAAAGCAATAGCTTCAGAAATTATCTGCGCCTTGGGGGTATTTCCAGTTAAACCTAAGAGAAAAAAGCATTTGGCAAATGAAGAATTACTCCGACTAAATATGTTCCACGCCGCTCAACGTTACGGTGTGAGTCCCCACGCGATCGAGCCAAGAAAAAGGCGTAACACAGCTTTTAAAGAAAAAGAATAAATTCAGATCTAAAAATTACCTGCACACAAATTAAACTGTAGCATTTATATGTGGACTGTTGCGTAAGTCCTGGGTGTTGAAAACCTCAATCATTTTTATTGCAGCAACGCTATTTGTCAACAGCTAGCGATAAGCATTAAAGAGGCTGTCCAGTCTCCATAGCGTGTACCAGTAGTTCAACCGACTCCAGCTTTCTTTCAAGCAGACAGGACATGGGGGTATCTCCCCCAAGTATAGGATGGGGCGATCGCAACCAGATGCGAACGTACTCGATCGACCCATCAAGCAGATAGCGCAACCGCACGATCAGACTCTCTAGTCTGACCATATCATCTTGAAGTTTGTCTGAATCTGGGTTTTTCCTTAAACCGCGAGAGGTGCGCTTGAGAATCTGAGCCATTTCCTCAGTGGAAAATCCCAAAGTCTCAGCTAGCCGAACGGCATCAAGCTTTCCCGTGGCGGCATCGTGCGCCTCAACGATAGTGTGTTCGAGAAGTTTAGGAGACATAGGTCGATACCAATATGAATAAATTCGCCAAAGATGAAATATGTACTGATATTAGTATAGTGTTTGTTCTGCAATTATGCCACTAATTGTTCCTAAATCGGATTTTTATGGTTCCTAATGGCAGTCCAAAGCGGATATTAACTCTGTAAGTAAAGCTTGGAAAGCAGATGTATTGGAAATTTCATTAGATTTACTCATTTTTGTGATAAAAGTTAACAATAGGCCATTAGGAGAAACAGCGATGGCGGCGACTCTGCCAGACATTGATATTGCTCCATTTATAGAACACACCCTGCTGAATCCAACGGCTACCCCAGATCGAGTACGGCAGTGGTGTGAAGAAGCAGAACGGTTTGACTTTGCGACAGTTTGTGTGTATCCTGCCTACGTGCGCTTAGCAGCTGAGTTTCTGCACGGCAAGACACCAAAGGTATGTACTGTAATAGGTTTCCCCTCCGGGGCGACAACTTCGGCGGTGAAACTCTACGAGGCGCAAGAAGCAGTAGAAAATGGTGCCGCCGAGTTAGATGTCGTTATCAATCTGGGATGGTTGAAAACTGGCCAAACAAGCGAAGTGCATCGTGAAATTGCCGAAATTTGCGAGGAAACCGGGCAACCCGTCAAAGCTATTTTAGAAACCGCCCTCCTGACAGATGCAGAGAAACGACTAGCTGCGGAAATATGTATGGATGCTGGTGTGCAATTTTTGAAGACTAGCACTGGCTTGTACGCTGGTGCAACAGTTGCAGACGTGAAATTGCTCAGGGAAGTAACTAAAGGAGGTGTTGGCATAAAGGCGTCGGGAGGCATCCTCACCATAGACCAGGCGATCGAATTAATTATCGCCGGAGCAACGCGTTTAGGCACGTCTCGCGGCCCCGATCTACTACATCAGCGCCATAACCTGAAGAAGGAGCCAAGGGAATAGCCCTAGCAAGAGCAAGAAAGCCCATTGCCCCTTTCTTTTGACTTTTGACTTTTGACTTTTGAGTTCCCTAGCCCCTAATAATGAGTCGAATTTACAAAGCAACTGGTATTAATCTCAAGAGTATGCCTCTGGGCGAGTCAGACCGCGTGCTGACGATTTTGACGTCGGAATTTGGCTTGATTCGTGCAGTAGCACCGGGTTCTCGCAAGCACCATTCTAAGCTGGGCGGTAGGAGTGCGTTGTTTGTGGTGAACGAGCTACTGATTGCTAAAGGGCGATCGCTCGATAAAATTACTCAAGCGGAAACTTTAGAATCTTATCCCGGCCTAAGTCAAAATTTGGCAAAACTAGCTGCCAGCCAATATCTGGCTGAAATGGTACTCTGCTGTGCCTTGAGCGAACAACCTCAAGAAGAACTGTTTGGCTTGCTAAATACACATTTGGGACGTTTGGAGCAGTTGCCCAGCACGACTGACAACAAATCGTTTATTGTCGTAGCTCATCTTGCCCATGCCGTCTTTCACATCCTAGCCCTCTCCGGGATTGCTCCCCAGGTTCAGGCTTGTGCCGTCACCCAGGAGCTTTTGACCCCAGATTTCACGACAGCAGACTGGCGCGTCGGTTTTAGCATCGCAGCTGGTGGAACGGTAAGTTTGCCAGCCTTAGCGCGTTTGCAAGCAGAAGGGCGTTTATCCGCTCCCGGACGCTTGAAGGTGTCGAGATCGCTGTACACTGCACAAGAAGTGCCAGTTGCTGTCATCCTGGGAAATGCTACCAATTCCAAAGGAGGCATCCCAGCCCTTATGGCAGAGAGTAAAGGCGAAATCATCCCGCCACTACAGACTGTCGTTCATCAGCAAGAAAAACCGATGCTCAATACCCAGCTAGGCGCTCAAGATCTGGCACTACTCCAGCAGCTAGCAAAGCCGCAACTGCCTTCTATGCAAGACAATTCATCTCATTTACTTTTTTGCGATCCCAGCTGGTTATCTGTAGAACGAATTTTGCGCCACTATACCCAATATCAGTTTGGGCGGCAGATTCGCTCCGCTGCTTTGATGGATACCTTTTTTGCTTAAGAGCAGATTTCCTCCTGAGTCATGATGCAATGGTTTGATTCTGATTTGGAAACACCAATTTTGTCCCTTAGCCCCCCAACCTTCAGAGAGGCGATACCGGAACTGGCGAATGGGGAATGGGTAAAGGGTAATGGGAAAAATTATGACTCTACGCCGGTTCCCAATTCTCGATTTTTAATATCCCAAATTCAGAATAACCTCACGGAGGAAACAGCATCAATGCCAACTACAGTGAGCGATCTATCTTTAAACGCAAATAAGCGATCGATAAATAATGTTGACCAGGGCGAAACCTCTTTTAAAGAAAAACCCTTTGTGAAGGATATAGTAGAATCCAACGACTTGTTGGCAGGAAACAACGGCTTCGTCCCACCAACCTCTAACGGTCTCGCTTCAACAGAATCTGAGGCCGAATCCGCTCTAAAAAGCCAGGAGAATAAGGAAGCTTCCGATCGGGAAACCGTCGCCGAACTTGGCTTTGTCCCTGTTCTGAAAAACCGTAACTTCTTAGCGCTCTGGAGCGGTCAAGTTTTTTCCCAACTGGCGGATAAAGTGTACTTAGTGCTGATGATTGCGCTGATTGCCAGACAATTTCACACACAAAATCAGACGCTCAGCGCTTGGGTATCGGCAATTATGATGGCCTTTACCATCCCTGCGGTACTGTTTGGTTCTGTCGCTGGCGTATTTGTCGATCGCTGGCCGAAACGGACGGTGCTAGTAGTGACAAATCTCCTGCGTGGTGGCTTAGTGATGGCTTTGCCATCGCTGCTGTGGATTTCTCACGGCTGGGGATCGCTGGGGGGGTTGCCAGGGGGATTCTGTCTGATGCTGGTAGTGACATTTTTGGTTTCCACCCTAACTCAGTTTTTTGCACCTGCGGAACAGGCAGCAATTCCTCTGGTGGTGGAACGTCGGCATTTACTGTCGGCTAACTCGCTTTATACCACCACAATGATGGGATCTGTGATTATTGGCTTTGCGGTGGGCGAACCCCTGCTGGCTCTAGCAGACACGATCGCGGACAAGTTAGGTGCTGGAACGAACTTCGGCAGAGAATTGCTGGTGGGAGGCTCTTATGCGATCGCCGGTCTGATTCTGCTGCTGCTCAAAACAGGTGAAAAAACTAGCCCCACCGAACACGAACCCCCACACATTCTGGCAGACCTGCGGGACGGATTGCTGTATCTAAAACAACAGCGCCGTATCCGCGCCGCCTTGCTCCAACTAATAATTTTGTTTTCTGTATTTGCGGCTCTCTCAGTTCTCGCGGTGAGCCTAGCCGCAGGGATTCCAGAAATGAAACCCTCCCAATTTGGCTTTTTAATGGCTGCTGGAGGCGTTGGCATGGGCATCGGTGCGGCAATTTTAGGTCACTGGGGTCAACGATTTTCCCATACCTGGCTCAGTCTCTGCGGTTCTGCGGGAGTGGCTGCTTCGCTGATAGGTCTGTCCCTATTCACTGAGAATCTCTGGATTGTCCTGCTGCTGATAACCCTGATGGGAGCCTTTGGCTCATTGGTGGCCGTACCGATGCAAACCACCATTCAAAAAGAAACTCCTCCCGAAATGCGGGGGATGGTGTTTGGGCTTCAGAACAATGCGATTAATATTGCGCTGACTTTGCCTTTGGCCTTAGCTGGGGTAGCAGAAACTTTCTTCGGCTTAAAGACTGTTTTTTTGGGTTTAGCAGCAGCTGCGATCGCAGGAGGGCTATTTACCTGGTATATTTGCCGTACAAGCTCCCACACGTTAACAAAAGCTGACAAACCCACTTGCTAATTGGGTTAATTGTCAATTGTAAATTGCAAATGACCAATGACCAATAACGTCTTTAGCCTTTAGCCCATAAATGCTGCACATCGCTTGGCTTGGAAAAAAATCACCCTTTTGCGGCAATGTCACCTATAGTCGGGAAATTACCAACGCTTTGCTAGACGGGGGACACCAGGTTAGCTTCCTCCATTTTGCACAAGATTCCGACCCTGAGAATTGGCCAGAGTGTGCGGAAGTTTCCCTGCCTTTTCTTTACAAATCGCAGGTTTACACGATTCCCACACCGAAATCGAGCAAAGTCTTGATGGAATCTTTACGGAATCTCAAACCGGATCTAATTCATGCCTCTCTGACACTATCTCCGCTGGACTTCCTACTGCCGGAAATTTGCGAACAGCTAAATTTGCCTCTGATAGCAACGTTCCACACTCCCTATGCCCGCAAGGGAGCAACAATTAAATCGGGAACGCAATTTCTGGCTTATCAGCTCTACTCTCCTTTCCTGGCTAACTACGATCGAGTTATCGTCTTTTCCGAAATTCAGCGGGAGTTACTGGTTAAAATGGGCGTACCTACAACCAAGGTAGCCGTAATACCTAACGGCGTAGATGTCCAGAAGTATTCGCCTGGCCCTTCTAACCTGAAGTCAGAATTTAACGCTAAACGCATCTTCGTTTACCAAGGTCGAATTGCCCAGGAAAAAAATGTAGAAGCCTTATTAAAGGCTTGGCAAATATCAAAAATGGGGCCTGATTGCAAGTTGCTGATTGTCGGCGATGGCCCTTTGCGGCCTTCTTTAGAGCCTTTTTACGATTCTGAGTACGGCATCGTCTGGATGGGATTCTTGGCGGATGAACAACGACGGATCGAAATTCTCCGGGGATCTGATGTTTTTATACTACCTTCTTTGGCCGAAGGACTCTCTCTGTCTCTCCTGGAAGCGATGGCTTGTGGAGTAGCTTGTGTGGCTACAGATGTAGGTGCGGATGGTGAGGTTTTAGAAGGGGGATGCGGTGTAGTTATCAATCCCCAGCGGGTGAAGACGGAGTTGCAAACTCTGTTACCTTTATTACGAGATCACCCTGACTTTACGATTCGCTTGGGGCTTCACGCAAGAGCGAGAGTTCTAGAGCGCTATACCCTTAATAACAATATCGCTCAGTTGGAAAAACTCTATGAGCAGGTGTTGCAGCAGCGGAGATTTACGTATAGCCGCCGCGCTTAATTAGAAGCAATGCTAGTCAATTGTTAGCGATCGCTTCATTTATCTTCGCCTATCCTGACGATAAATGAAGCCTCTTTTTGATAAAAATAATATTTATCTACTGCATCAATACAGCGGTAACCGCTGTATTGAAGTACATTTTAGGTAGGGGCTCCGCATTCCGGCAGATGATTTATTGGTAATCAGGAAAGATGAATTACCGGAATGCTTCGCCCTTCCCCTTCGCATACTGTACCGCATAACAGGGGTTCCCGCTGTATCATTAGGTATAGCAGCAGTCAAGGCTATTAGGACATCCTAAAATGCCAGAACCAATTCACAGCAAGCATTTCACTTTTGACTTTTGAATGAGTGACTTTTGACTTTTGCTATAATTGCCATCCTAAGCGGGTTGGCTGTTCGTATATTCGCTTCAAGGTATTGATGTCTCTGGGGGAAATCAGGGGTGAATTGCGAACTTGAGAGAAATATAAGGCATCTGTTTCTTTGGGGCTGTGACCCCAGATACCGAGTGCGTGACCGAGTTCGTGACGGGCGCTGGGTAGGGTATAAATAGGTGCCTGGTTGGGACTTATCTGGATATTGAATCGGTGGGATAAAACAGTCGGGGCGTCTGGAGATTTGCGGATATAAAACTCGTAGCGGGTTTCAGCGGAACGAACGCGGGGCAGTTGCAATTGTCCTGTGCTGGGGTCTAAGGATGGACGTAGGGGAGGGCGCGATCGCAAAATGGTGATATCGGCACCATCTGGCTCTTTCACCACCTCTAGCGGCAAGTAAACGCTCCATTCCTGCACTGCCTGTAAAAGCGCCTCTACCCATTTTTTAGAGCTAGAGGAGTTATTGGCAGGCGACTCTTCTCCCATAAAGATATATACTTTAATAGGGAATTCAGACCAGACCAAATAACCTACTTCTGTCGGCTTTATTTCCGAAAAATAATCACCGCTGTTTGCGGTATCTTGCCACTCGGCTAGTGCTGGCGGCAATGGATGCGCTTGGAGGGGCGGTACATCTGCCGATAGAGACATTCCCCCCCATTGACCGACAGCCAGGACTAGGATGGTAGTAAAGATAGCTAATGCTCTAGGCCACTTGCGCTGCAAATTAGTCATTAGTCATTAGTCATTAGTTATCTACTCACGCAAGTTGCTAGTGATAAGCTTATGGGTTTCGATCCCCCTAAATCCCCCTTAAAAAGGGGGACTTTGAATCCGGTTAAAAAGGGGGGACTTTGAATCCGGTTCCCCCCTTTTTAAGGGGGGCTAGGGGGGATTGAACAGACAATATTTGTAACTAGCAACTTGCGTTACTAATGGGGAATGACGATCGAAAAGACTATCCCCAATGCCCAATGCCTAATAACTAATAACGCAAGTTGCTAGTTACATTCAGCTTTGGTGCGTCAGAGCAATAAAATTAGCGATCGTCTGGCAAATTTTTGGGGTCTGACGCACCCTACAACCTGAAAAATACCTCAAAATTAATAACTAGCAACTTGAGTTAATACACTATTGCGGTAACAAATGGGCGCTCAAAACCACAGTTAAACCCATAAAAATCACCGTAAGTGCCCAGGTAACCCGGTTTAGTGTTATTTCTGCACTTTTGGTACTGCTAAACAACTGCGCTTGGCCGCCTATAGCCCCAATCCCATCTCCTTTGGGACTGTGCAGCAGCACTAAAATAATTAGACCTAAAGCAGACAAGGACCAGATAACTTCTACGACTTTGACAATGGTCATGGGTAATTGGTAATTGGTAATTGGTGATTGGTGATTGATAATTTCAAATTTTAGATTTTAGATTTCAGATTTAATTGCAATCTGCAATCTAAAATCTAAAATTCCCCATTACCCAATTATAGGGAAAGTCGAACGGGTGTCCGATTGGCTTTAACTTGATATTCAGAGGGTGCCAAGATGGAAACGCCCGTCATCTCAGGTGGCTGAGGCAGCCTTAAAATTTCCAGGATGGTGGGAGCAACATCTGCTAGACGGCCATCGCTTCGCAGGCTTACTTCCGTACCGTATCCGGGGATTTTCAGACCTTCTCCTTCCACTAGGATAAAGGGAACTGGGTTAGTTGTGTGAGCCGTCCAGGGGTTTCCTTGCTCATCCCACATACATTCGGCGTTACCGTGGTCGGCGATGATAATTGCAGTTCCTCCAGCCTTGTTAATGCTCTCTATTAGGCGTCCCAAACATCGGTCTACGGTTTCCAGGGCTTTAATGGTGGGTTCCCATTGGCCGGTGTGCCCCACCATGTCCGGGTTGGCGTAGTTGATTACGATCAGGGAGTAAATGTGTTTTTCAATTGCCTGTAACACCACTTCTGTTAGCGGTTCGGCTGACATCACCGGGGCCCGATCGTATGTGGCCACCATCGGACTCTGCACCATCTCCCGGTCTTCTCCCTCAAACGGTTCTTCAAGACCACCGTTGAAAAAGTAGGTGACGTGGGCGTATTTCTCGGTTTCGGCGGTGCGGAACTGCTTTAATCCGCGATCGGAAATCACTTGTCCGAGCAGGTTGCTGAGATTCTGCGGCTCGAAAGCTACTAATACGGGCAAGTCTGACTCGTACTGGGTAAAGGTAACAAAACTCAGGGGGCGGATTTGCTCTCTTTCAAAGCCGTTAAATGCGGGACTGACTAAGGCGCTACAGAGTTCTCTGGCTCGATCGGGCCGGAAGTTAAAGAAGATGATGCCATCGCCTGATTCCACGGCTCCAGGGGCAATCCTGGTGGGGATGACGAATTCATCGTTTACGTCTTCCGCGTAGGAGGCCAGCAATACTTCGAGCGCAGAACGATCGTCTCCCGAACCATCTTGGGTCATTATATCGTAGGCTTTTTTAACTCTGTCCCAGCGGCGGTCTCTATCCATCGCGTAGTAGCGACCGCTGATGGTGACTATGCGCCCTACTCCAATTTGGTCTATGCGGTCTTGAATTTTTTGGATTGCTTCAATGCCTTCTTTTGGGCTGGTATCCCGACCATCGGTGATGGCGTGAATGCAAACATCGGCAATTTGTTGTGCTTTGGCTAGATCTAGCAATCCTAGCAGATGACTTAAATGGGAATGCACGCCACCTTCGGAACACAATCCCATGAGATGCAGCTTACTACCCTTATTCCGAACTTCTTGGCAAACTTTCACTAACGCTGGGTTGGACAGTAAGGTGCCATCTTCCAAGGCATCTGAGATGCGAACTAATTCTTGCGGTACAACCCGCCCAGCGCCGATATTGAGATGCCCCACTTCGGAGTTGCCCATTTGGCCTTCTGGCAACCCTACTGCTTTCCCGGAGGTGCGAAGCAGGGTGTGGGGATAGGCTGCCCAGAGGCTATCCATCACGGGTGTGTTGGCAGCGGCTATGGCGTTACCGTCGGTTTCTTCACGGTAACCCCAGCCATCTAGGATTATTAGCACCACTGGAGAGACAGGCGCTTGGGCCATACACGATCGCTCTTTGTGTCAGATATTCATCCGAAATCATATCACCGACTTATGAATAGAGGACTGTGCTTTAGTTAGAATTTTGCAAGTTTGGCATCTGTGGGCGATCGGTTGGTAATAGGCTAACAATGCTCTGTTTCAAATACTTTGTAGATTTGTTGCCTTCGATCCCAGATTCCTTGTCAAATAGTAAATATAGAGTTTTCTTAACTCTGCTTTACATTTACTTATTTTTCTTAGCTTGGCGTTTTCTCGTTGCTCTTACCAGCGCTGGGGCATAAATCGGCAATGATACAGCGATCGCGGGAAGCTCCTCAGTTGATAGGAAATATGCTGAGGTAATTTTAGCTTGCATCTGCCGATGGAATGAGTTTTGGCAGAGGATCGGTAATTACGCAGAAGAAAAAGTCGCCTAGAACAGCCAAATTCCATTAGTCTTGGCTAGCACTTTATCAAAGCTTTACATTTGTGGCGATAATAGGCCGATTAATTAAAGATTGTGTGAAGTTTTACTTTGAGAAAAGACGTAGCAGTACTAGGTTCTTACTATGGCAGGTATACGTAGAAATACTGGCATTTGCGTATTTCTAAGTAAATTGTCTGCTTTCAGCTTGCAAAATTAGAAAAAACTATTGGTGGGAAGATTTGCAATGAAACTAAACAGACTTAGCGCAATCATCAGCACGCTGACTCTAGCAACGATGTTCAATTTACTCAGCGTCGTCAAGCCTGCAACTGCTGGCACCCTAACGCTGTTTGGTCTGGACGACAAAAATACTCTATTTTCCTTCGGTGCTTCCGATCCTACTGCCACTAGCAGTATTGGGGTCACCGGGGTTGACGGCACTTTGCTAGGTATCGATTTTCGTCCAGCCAACGGTCTGCTCTACGGTCTAGCGGACAGCAATAAAATCTACACAATTGACACCAGTACTGGTGCTGCTACTTTCGTGAGTACCCTTTCCACTAGCTTCACCGCCGGACTGAAGTCAGGATTTGATTTTAACCCAGTACCCGATCGCTTGCGGCTTGTCGGTACAAATGAGCAAAACCTCCGCACCAACGTGGATACTGGTGCGGTAATTACTGATGGAACTTTAGCCTATGGAGCTGGGGATATCAACGCCGGGGCAGATCCAAATATTACCGCTGCGGCTTACACTAATTCCTTCAAGGGTGCGATCGCAACCCAACTGTACGGTATTGACTCCGACCTCGACACATTAGTTCTGCAAAACCCACCTAACAATGGCACCCTGACGACGATCGGTTCTCTGGGCTTCGACTTCGACGAGACAGGAGGGTTTGATATTTTTACGGCTGATGGAGTGAATACTGCGATCGCCGCCTCCAACTCGAACCTATACAGCGTCGATTTGTCCACAGGTGCTACTACTGCACTGGGCATTATCGGTAGCGGTGACATAAAGATTGTCGGACTCGCGGCTACTTCCGTTCCTGAACCTGGGACTGTTGGCGCTTTGATCGGTTTCGGTGCTTTTGGTTTACTAAGTGGCTACCGTCGTCGCGCCAAGTCGCTGAGTTAGGAAATTTTCTGGCTTCTCAAAGTAGGGTGGGCAATGCCCACCTGACTTTATTTGCGTTTGGCGGCTGCTTTTTTGGCAGAGTCTTTAGCTGCTTTTTTAGCCGCTTTTTCGGCCTCAATTACTGCTAATTTTGCCTGTTCTTTTTCTTCGGCAATCTTATCCAAATAGTAATGATAATCTCCTAGATAAACGCGAAATTCGCCCTCGCGAATTTCGACAATTTTGTTAGCTACTTGGGAGATAAAATAGCGGTCGTGCGAAACTATAATTGCCGTACCATCATAGTTTTGCAGTGATTCTTCCAACATTTCTTTGGCTGGAATATCCAAGTGGTTAGTCGGCTCATCCAATATTAGTAAATTGGCTGGACGCAAAAGCATTTTAGCTAAAGCGAGACGTGCTTTTTCACCACCACTTAAAGCTCCAACTGGTTTAAACACTGTATCGCCACTAAATAGGAAACGACCTAACAGGGTGCGAACTTCTTCATTTTTCCAATCAGGTACTTCATCATGGATAGTATCCATGACAGTTTTGGACAAATCTAAAGCTTCAGCTTGATTTTGTTCAAAGTAACCGGGAATAACATTGTGAGCGCCTAATTCTACTTTACCTTGTGTAGGCTTTTCCATACCCATAATCAGGCGTAGGACAGTAGATTTGCCAGCACCGTTGGGGCCGAGAAATGCGATGCGATCGCCCCTTTCAATTAACAATTCGGCTCCCAAAAACAGAATTTTATCATCGTAAGTATGCACCAACTCTTTAATTTCTACCACTTCGCGTCCGCTGCGGGGTGCTGGGGGAAAGCGGAAGTGCAGAGTTCGTAAAGAACCTGTTGGTGCTTCAATCTTCTCTATTTTGTCTAATTGTTTCTCGCGGCTTTTGGCTTGGGTACTGCGGGTGGCGCTAGCGCGGAATCTGTCTACAAAAGCTTGCTGTTTTTCTAGTTCTTTTTGCTGACGTTCGTATGCGGATAGTTGTGCGTCTTGCGCCTCAGCTTTTTGTTGTAAATAGGCAGAATAGTTACCAAGGTAAGTATTGGAAACCCCTCGTTCTGTTTCAACAATTTGAGTGCAGAGGCGGTCGAGAAATTCTCGGTCGTGGGAGACAATTACCATTGGGGTGTTTAAACCTTTCAGGTAAGTTTCCAACCACTCAATAGTTTCTAAATCTAGGTGGTTAGTCGGTTCGTCCAGTAGCAAAATATCGGGTTTTTGCAGGAGAATTTTGCCTAAACTCATCCGCATTTGCCAGCCACCACTAAAAGCGCTGACGAGACGATCGGTATCTCCTGGTTCAAATCCCAGTTCTGGTAAGATTTTATCAATTTGTGCTTCCAAACCGTAACCGTCTAAAGCTTCAAATTGCCGCTGTAGTTTATCCATTTTATGGATAAGTTTATCTAAGGCTTCTGGCGTAGAGGCTTCCAGATCGCGATGGACTTGCGAAAGTGCTTCGTGTACTTCGTTCGCTTCTGCAAAAGCACGCCATGATTCTTCTTTGACGGTGCGGGTGGGGTCTACTTCAAATTCTTGGCTGAGGTAGGCGATGTGCAAACTGGCGGGACGGATGATTTCGCCTGCGGTCGGTTCGATTTCGCCTGCTATAATTTTTAGTTGGGTAGATTTACCCGCACCGTTGACGCCGACTAAGCCGATGCGATCGCCTGGTTTGACTTCCCAGTTGACATCTTTAAGGACTTCGCCGGTAGGATAGATTTTACTGATATGTTCGAGTCGCAGCATCAAGGGTCTCCAAGGAAGATAGAAGCGGGGGAAGTTTAGCGCCACACGAGTGCGATCGCTATGGCCGAAACAATCTTAACAAAATTTAATGCAGATTGAAGCACTCAGAAACCCGGTTTCTGCTTTTAACTGTCAGTTTTGGGGATAATCCAAAATCTAAAATCCAAAATCTAAAATCGAATGACCGACCAACGCGCAGATTATGATAGTCCTTGGAAAGAAGTCATTGAGGCATATTTTCCGCAATTTTTGGAATTCTTTTTTCCTCTAGCTTATGCTGCGATCGACTGGACGCGACCTTACGAATTTTTGGACACCGAACTGCAACAGCTAGAACCAGATGCAGAAATTGGCAAGTGTCTGGTGGACAAGGTGGCTAAGGTTTGGTTGCTGGATGGCGAGGAAGTTTGGGTATTGGTTCACGTAGAGGTGCAAGGCCGCTATGATGTGGACTTTGCCAAGCGGATGTATATTTATAATTATCGATTGTTCGATCGCCACCAGCAACGGGTCATCAGTTTGGCGGTTTTAGCAGACGAACGGGAAAATTGGCGACCTGACCGCTACGGTTATGAATTGGCGGGATGTCGCGTCAGCTTGGAGTTTCCGATCGCCAAACTTTTGGACTACGAAACGCAATGGGAAACTTTAGAACAAACTACCAATCCCTTTGGGATGGTGGTGATGGCGCATTTGCGGACTAAGGCGACGCCACAAAACCCAGAGAGTCGTCTACAGTGGAAATTGAACCTAGTCAGACGGTTGTACGATCGGGGATATAGCCGCGAAGATGTGGTGCAATTGTTTCGGTTTATTGACTGGGTAATGGTTTTGCCAAAAGAATTGGCGTCTAGTTTTAAACAAGTAGCTAGAAGTTACGAGGAGGGTAATAGAATGCGTTATGTAACCAGTATTGAACGGCTGGCAAAAGAGGAAGGAATTGTTGAAACGAGTCGAGGTCATATTATTCAATTCCTACAGACGCGGTTTGCAGAAGTGCCAAATTCTATTGTCGATACCTTGAATGGGATAAACGATGCGTCTGTGTTGCAAACACTTTTTACTAGATCGATCGCAATTAGTTCTTTGGCAGAATTTCAGGAAGTTTTAGATGAGATGGCGTTAGGGAAATAAGCGATTTTGGTTTGAGGGGAAAGAGGTGAGCGGGTAAAGTTCGATCGCCATTTTCCCCCACAGCTTAACAGTGTACACCTGTAGTTTCAATTAGAGGATTGCGGTTGCGCCGCCTTCTTTACTTGTTCTACATCCAACTCTAACGCCTGTGCTATTTGTTCTACAGTTAAACCCAATGCTAAAAATCGGGGTACTGATTCTAATTTCGCTGCTATCTCGCCTTCCTGACGACCTTCCCGGAAAGCATCTTGATAGACTCTTGTTTGCTTTAACTCACTCAATCCAAACATTGCTTCTATCTCCTCTTGACTCTTGTTTGGTAACTTGTAGACTAAGATAGTCTCTATCAATTGTAATACTTTCATCTGAGCTAGTTGTTCTGGTATTTCTTCCCTGACTTTACCGATCAGATTCCTTGCTTGTTCAATGGCGCTTTCTTCTGAGGAAATGACTAATTTGATAGTTCCAATACCAATGGAACGCTCTGCTACTGAGTCTAGCTCATTTAGATAGATGCGTCTGACTCGCTGACTGGCGAAAAACTCGCGGTAATGTTTGATATCTCCTGTATCTGCGCTTTGGGTTGGATATAGAACTACTGCACGCCAGTCGTTTTGGGGTTTATTTTGGCGTAAGTATAAGCAGATTTCGGCAAAGAAGCGAGAGTAGAATTCTGCATCTGGTTGAAATTGAACTTCTAGAAAGTAGATTGGGTTATCTTCTTCTTCGGCAGGTAGAAAGACGCCATCGATACGGAAGGCGGTTTGTTTAATTTCAACTGATGAGAATTGATAATTATTAGCTTCTTCTGGGGGACGGTTGATAAGTTCAAAGAAAATGCTGGGGAAGCTTTGGAATAGGCGATAGAAGAGAGAGTCAGTTTTCACGAATTGGGAGAATTGGTGGGTTTATTTAATTATAATATGAGGGCTGTCAGGAAGATAAAGACTTTATCCCGAACTTAAGGAACTTAAGCTAATTGACTAATTCTGTTCGCTCAATCTTCTAGCGGCTGAAAAGCTTGCTGTTACTGCATTTGCGGAAATTTCGCTACAAAAGCTTATCTTCTGGCTTAACTTCGGGATCTCCACTGGTTAAGGTTGGTGGGAAAGTGCAAACTAGACTCTGTTACCCCAAAAGTTGGGAGGGAGGTAATCAGTGGTTAGTTTATTTGCGCCTTCAGAAGTTGAGATGTTTTCAGAAGCGGTGATGGGAACGGTGGAAAAGACTATTTCTCAAAATCAGCCTGGAAGAGTTAAGTGTTTGGCTACTTATTGGCCTGCTCGATTTTATCATTCTAATTGCGATGTTGTTCTTTTTCCTGATGAAGTTGTGAAAGTTGTTGGTAGACAGGGAATTACTATGCTTGTGCTTCCGGTAAATTTGGGGAATTGATAAATATAATGTTGTATTTTTAAGACTGGCGCAATGCTAGAATTACTTCCTGTGCTGACTGGCGTTGAAATTTACCTGCATGGAAATCTGCCAAGGTTTGTTGAGCATCGGCTGCCATTTTTGCACGGCGATTTTCGTGGAGGCGATTTTGGAGAATTTCGATCAGCATTTCCTGCTGTTCGTAGGGCAGTTGCAAAGCAGTTTCTAGCACTTGGTCAAGGGGATTCATGGGAATGTTATTATTGCCTGTGATTTGGAAAGGGAATGCAAATTTTGAGTAAATTATATCACTTATTTCTGGGTTTGGTGAGGTACTATGCTTGTGGTTCCGGTAAGTTTGGGGAATTGATAAATCAAGGTTTTATTTTTAAGCCCTCCAGGGGTTAAAATCTCTGGCTAATAGCGAAAGTCCGTTTTAATGGAATGAAGAATTTGTATTGAGTCCACACCCGCCTCAGACTCAAGTCTGAGGCTAATAGCGAAAGTCCGTTAAAACGGACTGAAAGATTTGTATTCAGTCCACTTCAGTGGACTTTAGCTATTAGCCTGCGATTTGAATCGCAGGCGGGCTATAAGCGTAGCCATTGAATCGTGTTTACATTTACCCCTTACATGAATTATTTCGGAATATAATATTCAACCAAACGGGGATTATCGATTTGTTTAGAAGCATCTAATATTTCTAATCCCACGATATTTCCTTCCTTGTCATAATCAACGATAAATCCTGGTTTTGCTTCATCGCTTTCTTCAATTGGGGAATTGTTAAAGATCATTCTCATAACATCTACTTCCGAATCGTAGGTAATTTTCATGGCTGTCTCCAATATTTATCAATTCAGCGGTTAATGATTTTCCCCATTTTCCATCGCCCGCCGCACTTTCTCAACTTGCTTGGGTGCTTCCATTTCAGTGAAGAGTCGAATTGCTTGTTGAAATTTTGGCTGACTTTTTTCGGTGTCACCCATTTTTTGATAAGTTAAGGCAACCAAAGTTCCTGCTTATCGTCAGGATCTCCTCTGGCTGACATTGTTGGCAATTTACAAAATGAATTCAGTTGATAAATCGAGAGTGTTGGTACAATCCTATGGAAGACAAAGATTTCCAAGACTTTTTAACTGCACTGGGTATTACCGCCAGCGTCCTGACAATTTGGCCTTTTTGTCCCGCTTTAGCAATTGGATCGAGTGTGGCGATCGCAATTCACCTATATCGAATCAAAAAGCAACAAGATAAAGACGAACAATAGATCGAGTCGCCACATCCGCCCAGAAATCATCATTGTGTAGGGGCACGGCACAATTAAACCTTTTCTCTCGCCCAAAATATCCCAGATGCCGTGCCCCTACAAACTCTCTTCTCTCTTCTCTCTGCGTACTCTGCGTCTCTGCGGTTCAATTCAAAATCGCATCCACCAACAAATCCCCCCCAAACCTTACCACATCAGTACAAGGCAACCCTGTCTCCATCTTAACTTGCTCGATCGCATTTCTCGCCCCCGCCTCATCCAAATGTCCGGTATTGAGTGCGATCGCAACTACCTTCACTTCCCCAAATGCACCCCCAGCACTACCAACCATTTCATACAATTTAATCACTTCTGACAAAGGTGGAATCACAACATGAGGAAGATTGCGAATATGAGTTTGTCCGGCTCGATGTACTAATATTAAATGAGTAGGTTGAGAACCGCGCAAAAGTGGCAATGTAGCTGTGGAACCTGGATGCAGCAGCGAACCTTGTCCCTCTATATAAAGGATGTCGTCATCTTCGCCAAAGCGCATCACCAATTGTTCGACTGCACCAGCAGCAAAGTCTACCCGGATCGCATCCAACGGTATCCCATCACCGGATATCATAATTCCAGCTTGTCCGGTAGCGAGAAATTTCGATCGCAATCCTCGCTTTTGTGATGCCCGATTCAACTCCAGACAAGTTGACATTTTGCCTACTGCCATATCCGTTCCGACAGTTAACACGCGGCGACAAGAAAGCGATCGCGCTTTTGCAGTCCCAACTCCTAACCCAGCCGGTTCCTGTCGCACATCCCAAATCCATTGTCCTTCTTTCAGTAATCCCTGTATTTCTGGATGAGATGCCAGTCGCGTATGCAATCCGTTTACTACTGACAATCCAGATGCTACTGCTTGTTTGATTTCCTGAAACCAGATATCTGGCAATATTCCACCCGAAGGCGCTATGCCGATCGCCAATACATCTGGATTGTATAAAAGTGCATCTTCCACAGAAGCAACGATCGGTACATCGCGAGATATTCCTGTCAGTTTTGGCAATGATTCCCCAGCACATTGCTGATCGATTACTGCCACAATTGACGCTTCGCTGTAGCGTAACAAGGTTAGCCCGGTTTTTCCGTGAATGCCGTGAATTCCTTCGTGTAATAAAATCGCTACCCGGTGATTAGATTTAAGCATAAATTTTACTCTCAGGACTTCCGCAAATTGTATGGCGATCGCTAACTTAAACTGGTTCTTTCGTGTCACATAAGCTGTAGTAGGGACACGGCATAATTAAATCTTTTGTATGACCGACATATTTATGATGCCGTGTCCCTACAAAAATGTTCATAACGAACATTAGCAGGCCGGATTCCGAAAGACCCATTAAGTTTAGTGGCTTCAGAACGGGAATATTGCTCATAGCTTAATGAACCACAATTTGCTGTGTACCAACAAACTCCGTCTTGAATACTACTTCTTCATCCTCTAAGAGCATTTCAATTACTTCGCGGAGATTCTCTTGCAACTCGTCTAAAGTTTCTCCTTGGGAGTGCGCTCCAGAAAAACCAGGAACATAACCAACGTAGAGGTTGGTATCAGAATCTCGCTCGACAATCGCAGTGAATATTTTCACAAGCTGATTATATTTACTTGACTATAACGATATAGCTAGGGACTAGGGACTAGGGGCTAGGGGCTAGGGAAGAGGGAAGAGGGAAGAGGGAAGAGGGAAGAGGGAAGAGGTTACTCCGTAAGGGATTATGGACTAAAGGTAACAGTTGGAGTTGGCTTAATCGCCCTGGTGGTTGCTATAAAATGCGTAAGTCCTATGTTTATAAGTTTACTCGTTAGTTTCTCGTTTGTACATTTGGCCAGCAATCTTATATAATACAAGCTTATTCAAAATCTCATTCCGTTTGTATATTCCAATCAAATGCCTTTTTTTACCCCAAAAATAACTGAAAATCTTTAGCAACTATTGACGGAAATGCGTCATTTGAGGTATCTTGACAGAAATAATAATCAGGGCAAGTATGTCTAAAATGCAAAATATGGTTTTTCCCTAGTCTGAAAGCCTTATATTATCGTGGTTTTTATTTTAACTGCATCGCCAAAATCCGAAATTTCTCACTTAACTATGACTTTTTTTTCCGGTGTCTTCAGTACCCACTTGGCGATCGAACTTGACAAAATTACTGTTTTATGTTATGTAAGGGTTGCTTCCACTCAGCCGTTGTGTTCGCTTCTGCTGACTCCTAACCCCGGTAAATCCTTCGGTAGCAAACATCCATTTTGAATTGTAGCACCTGTGAAAGGGTCATCGATCAAATTTAGATGACTGTCCAAATCCAGGTAATCGGCAAGTGGAGAGAGATGGGAAAGTGCGGTATTCGATAGGCAACTATCGGAATAGCAACCGAACATCACCTGCAAACCGTAAGCGCGTGCCGTATAAATCATCCGACTCGCTTCAGTTAAACCGCCAGATTTCATCAATTTTATATTAATTCCATCTACGGAATCTGCTAATTGGGGAATATCGCGGCTGGTAAAGCAGCTTTCATCCACAAAAATGGGAAGAGGAGATTTCTTTTTCAGTTCTAACAAACTTTTCTCTTGTCCGACTGGCAAAGGCTGTTCCACATATACCACGCCAGATTCAGCAAGCCATTCGCACATCTTCACCGCATCATCCAAATTCCAACCACCATTAGCATCCACGCTGATTTTAGCAAATGGTGCTTCTGACCGAACAGCCGCAAACATGGCCCGATCGCTTTCAATTCCTTGGGGACTACCCAATTTCACCTTCAGCACCTTCGCATCTATATAATTAACCCAATCTCGCACGCGCTGCTTAGCACCTTCTGGGGTATTGATGCCGACGGTAACAGAGATGGGAACGATGCGATCGCAATCCAATCCCCACAAACGCCAAAGAGGCAAACCTGCTTTTTTACCCATCCAATCGTGTAACGCCACATCCACAGCCGATCGCGCCGCCGAAGGAATATCCGCTTTAATCAAAAATTCTTCTATTTCTTGTCTATCCAAAGGACTAAACTTTTCTAGTCTCGGCGCGACTTGCTGCAATGCGGTTTGAATTGCCTCAGTAGTTTGTCGATGTTCCCCGATCGAAAAAGGCGAAGCTTCTCCCCATCCCACAATGCCATCTTCTTCTATTTCCACCCAAACATTTGTCGTCGTGGCGGTAGTGCCGCGACTGATAGTTAAAGGAAATCGTTTATTGACAGTAAATTGTTTAATCTGAATCAGCATGAAGGGTAAGCAGGTAGGCAATAAAAAAATCAAGTCATCTAACGAAACTTGGTAAGTAGTTGCGCTTTAGCGCTAAAGTGCAACTACTTACCAATAATGATTTATTTGCGCGTTTCTCGAAATCCGGTCTTTCCATACTTGCTTATATTTTCTCAAAATTTCACTTCTAGACAATCCGCTAAATATGTTTTTAGCTTTTCTGAAAATTCCGATCGTTGTGCAAATTTTTCTGTCTTAACTGGGTGACGATTTTCATCCAGCATCCAACCATAATCGGTGCCTAGTCGCAATTTTCCTTGCCAGTCTGCAACGGAAACAACCAGTTCGTTTGACGGACTATTATCTATACCTTGAACGCGAAACACATAGTTGAAATTGTTCTGTTTAGCTGCCGCAACTGTAGAAGGCTGACCGAATTTCTCCTTGAGACGGGTTTCCACTTCTTTTACCAAGGTAGTTTCATCGATATCTTCCAGATTTTTCACCGCCAAAGTCAAGGCGAAATAAAATTCTTCAACTGGTACAAATTCAAGTTTCATTGGTGATTGGTGATTGGTGATTGGTGAGATAATGTTCGATCGCATTGCTCTTTTATCTGCGTTTATCTGCGTTTATCTGTCTTCATCTGCGGTAAAAATTTAACCTCCGATCGCAACAGACAATTTCCAGTATTACTCTTACACTACTGATGTAACCGGACATGATATGATTGGTGATTCTCTCCCCCACTCCCCCACTCCCCTCTTCCCTCTTCCCCTAGTCCCTAGCCCCTAGCCCCTAGTCCCTAGCCTAGCTATCCCATTTTCGGGAAATTCAAGTGCCATTCCTGTAAGCTATTCAGACCAACTCCAGAAGTCAGGTCATACTGCAAAGGAGTTATGGTAATGTAATTGTCGCGAATTGCCTTTACATCTGTGGGAATGTTGGATGGTAAATGGGGTTGTGTTTGTGGTTCTAAATCCTCCTTTAATTCTCCAGTTAACCAATAGTAAGTTTTGCCACGGGGATCGACCCGTTTTTCAAAGACATCGAAATAGCGACGAACCCCTTGACGAGTGATTGTAACACCTGCTAAAGCATCCCACTTCACCGGCGGCACATTCACATTCAGCAACATCAACTGAGGTAAAGGCTGTTGCGCCAACTGTTCCAGTAGCATACAGGCAAACTTCGCCGCCGCCTCAAAATCTCGGCAGGCGAAACTGGTAAGACTAAAAGCAATACCGGGAATACCTTCAATCACACCTTCCATCGCTGCTGAAACCGTGCCGGAGTAAAGGATATCAGTACCTAAATTCGATCCTTGGTTGATACCGGAGATCACATAATCTGGGGGACTATCCAGCAAAGCCCACAGTCCCAATTTTACGCAATCAGAAGGAGTTCCCGAACAAGCCCAAGCTTTGATAGAGGGATGGAAAATCGATTCTACCACTTCAGCGCGGATGGGGTCGTGAAGAGTTAAACCATGTCCCGTTGCCGATCGCTCTCGATCGGGACAAACTACACTGACATCATGCCCCACTTCTGCCAAGGCGTTCGCTAAAGCGCGGATACCTGCCGAAAAAATACCGTCATCGTTACTTATCAGTAATTTCATCAAATCAAATACTCTGCAATCCTGACATTTTCAATAATCCCGCCACTTTGATTGTGAGAGATTGTGGTTAACGGATCAACCCTAAACTACTTTTGTGGGATGGGCGTCTCGCCCGTCTCTACCATATTCGCCTTACACCACAAAAATTATATAGTAAAGTAAGTTGCTAGTTATATCATTAAGGTACGTAGTTGCGCTTTAGCGCTCAAAGAGCGCTAAAGCGCAACTACGTACCCAGAAGAAAAGAAAGAAGAGGAAAGAGATTTTCGCGAATCATTTAGGATTGCTATAATCTAAAATGCTAGAATCCAAAATCGAATGACGAATCAGCCGAACGATTTAGAGGCACAACTAACAGCCCTCAAACAAGACGCGCAAAATGCGATCGCATCTGCCGAAACTCTACCCCGCTTAGAGGAACTCAGACTAGCCTACCTGGGTAAGAAAGGTCAAGTGTCCCAGATATTGGGAGGTTTGGGCAAATTATCTCCAGATGAACGTCCTCGCATTGGGGCATTAGCCAACGAAGTCAAGGAAGCCCTGCAAACTGCCCTGGATAAAAAACGGTCAGCCTTGCAAGCCGTGCAAATCCAAGCCCAGCTGGAAGCCGAAACTCTGGATGTCACCATGCCCCCAGTCTACCGTCCCCAAGGTCGGGTGCATCCCCTCAACAGCACAATGGATCGGGCCATAGATATTTTCGTCGGACTGGGTTACACCGTAGCCACGGGCCCAGAAATGGAAACCGACTACTATAATTTTGAGGCGCTGAACTTCCTGCCAGACCACCCAGCCCGCGATATGCAGGATACCATCTACTTGCCCGATGGAAATTTGCTGCGAACTCATACCTCAAACATCCAGATTCGCTACATGGAAGAAAATGACCCACCTGTTAGGGTTATAGCACCGGGGCGCTGTTATCGGCGAGATACGGTAGATGCCACTCACGCGGCTGTCTTCCACCAGGTAGAATTTTTTGCAGTTGATGAGGGGCTGACGTTCGCAGACCTTAAAGGCACAATTAAAGTATTTTTGCAACAGATGTTCGGCGAAGAAATGCCGATTCGTTTTCGCGCTAGTTATTTTCCCTTTACCGAACCATCCGCAGAGGTGGATATGCAGTGGAAAGGCAAATGGCTGGAAATCATGGGTTGTGGTACGATCGATCCAAATGTGCTGAAGGCTGTAGGTTACGACCCGGAAGTTTATACTGGATTTGCTGCCGGTTTTGGTGTAGAGAGAGTAGCGATGGTTCTTCACCAAATCGATGATATTCGTCGTTTGTACAGCAGCGATTTGCGCTTCTTGCGACAATTCTGATTAATTTCAGATTTGAGTCGTGTCCAGACGATCCTTCTTAGGTACGTTGTTGCGCTTCAGCGCTATCTTAAAGAGCGCTGAAGCGCAACAACGTACCTAAGATCTCAAATCTGAAATTATTTGCAGTTATCGCAGTGTCCGCAGCGCATATTTTCTGCTTCTACCCCAAAACCAAAGGCGCGTAACAAAAACTTCCAGCGACACTCGCGGGTTTTCAGGTAGCGATTCATCTGCTGTACGGCATTGAATTGTCTCGAATGTTGGGTTTGCGCCTGTTTCTGAATGATATAATTAAATGGGTCTTGCCATTCAAGCTGACCTGTGCTATGCAGTAGAGATAAAGCTGTCGTCCCTTCGGGGAACTGACGGGCTACGGTATTGATTTCTCCTTTGGGAGGTAGTTTGCGAATTAGCTGCTGGGCTTCTCGTTGTTGCGATCGCACTTTATCTTCAAAAAACTTCTGACGTTGCTTATCTTCTGAATCTAACCACCCAGTTGGCTCACTCATTAATAATAAAGCATCAGATGGTTTGCCGTCTCTACCCGCACGTCCAATTTCTTGAACATATTCCGATAGCAGCAATGTGGGATGAAAGTGAATTACCCAACGGACATCCGGTTTATTGATACCCATACCGAATGCAGAAGTGCAAACCACAAAAGGAATTTTTCCAGAAATCCAATCTGCTTCAATAGTTCGGCGTTGTTCTGGACTCAGCCCTGCATGATAAGCTGCTATATTATAACCTTTCTCTTTTAACCAGACAACTAAATTTTCGCTATCTCGCCTAGTGCGAACGTAGACTAACCCAGCTTGTTGAGGTCTGGCCTGAATAAACTTTAGCAATCTTTGTTTGCGTCCGCGTGGTGTCCAAGCAATTTCTATCTTGAGGTGGAGATTTTGGCGATAAGGGTTGAGGCGAAAGACTTCTGGCTGTTGTAATTGTAAGACTTGCTGGATAGTTTTTTGGGCTGTGGGGTCGGCGGTGGCGGTGAAAGCTGCGATCGCAATTTTAGTTCCCGGTGGTTTAGACTTGAGAAGGGCCGATCGTACCGCACCCAAACGCCGATAAGCAGGACGAAACGTATCACCCCACTGTACCAAACAATGCGCCTCATCCAAAATCAACCCATTAATCTTTAACTGCGGTTGAGACAACTTTTCCCACACTGGCGGACTTAGTAAAGTTTCTGGCGATACATACAACAATCTTAACTTTTGTTGTTCCAAAGCAAGAAGGGTTTGTTTCCGTTCCTGAGATGGTAATTCGCTATGCAGTAACGCCGCTGGCAATTTTCGCTGACGCAATTCTTGCACCTGATTTTCCATCAACGCCACTAACGGCGAAATTACCAAAGTTAACCCACTTTGTAATAGTGCTGGTAGTTGAAAGCAAATCGACTTTCCCCCACCCGTAGGCATGATAATCATCGCATCCCGTTGTGACAGCAAAGTGCGAATAATTTCCCCTTGGGGTGGACGAAAATCATCATATCCCCAAATTTTTTGGAAGGCGTCGCGTACTTCGTGCCAAGATGTGGGATTACTAGAAATCATTTGACTGTGTTAGTTGATTGTATAATTTTATCAGAATGCCGAGCCCTTGACAAAAAATTGTCTTTGAGCTATACATGAATCACTGCATCTAAAGGCACCATAAGTGCGCTAGATGTGTGATTTTGTCTGTATTCAGTGAACGCTGAGCAATTGTGCGAAGTGTGTGCTGATGTCCCTTATCTAGTGAAGGTGAAGACCGATTTACCTTGCAGCGATGGGTAGGTAAGCTTAGTTGTGCCCGGTAATCCAGTTCCCGGCTAGAAAAAAATAGTCGGTAATTGGATTACCGGGCAGGTTAAGACTTATCTAATTCTCCCTGTATGATTAGTCGCCGTTCTGCTTCCTTAAATGTGCGCCATCACCCCACATTTGATACCACTGAAAAGTGTGTACTAAATCTGGATGCGATCCCACATACAGCTCTGCTAAGAGGCTTCTAATTAAATTAAGAAGCTTCTCGGTGTCGCCAGATGCGTGATGTTAAACATTACTCACGCTAAAGCGATGAAAAACAGAGTTTCCATTTATTGGGATTTTGAGAATGTCAGAGTCCCAGATCGAGCTGAGTGCTTGATTGATTTCGCTCAATCGAGAGGAGATCTAATTACTAAGAAAGTCTACTCTCATTGGCGGCGAGAAACGTCGGCTTCTGAATATGCTTTAGACGGGGTTGGTTTTGATCGGATTGATGTTCAGGAGGAGTTCGAGAACAGTGCGGATTTACAATTGGAGTCTGACTGTCTTAAAGAACTCTTCAGTAGTCTGTCTCCTGACATCATCATCCTTGTGTCTGGGGATAAAGACTTTGCTTTTTTAGTTAGGCAACTGCAACGCTATCAAAAGCAAGTGATAATTTTTGGTCGGCAAGGTGTAACGAGTTACAAACTAATCCTTCTAGCTGATGAATTTCACTTTGCAGAGGAGTTATGTCAGTTGGTTGCATAATAGGCAGAGTGCCATTCGTTAATAATCAACTACAACCGTAGGTATTGATTTTTTCCCTGGCTAATAACCAGGGATTTTTTTCGTAGTAAAAGGGCGCTTATTGTTGAGAGCGATCGCACTTTCAAGGATAATTATTAGGATTATCAGTCACCAATCCTTCTGTCTGAGCAACGTTGATGAGGCGATCGTCCGCAGTAACAAAAACCAATTCAATATCCGGGAGCGAGGCGAGAAGGGATTGGACGCGCAGTGCTGATGCCAGTTGGACAGCATCATAGGCACGTAGCGGATATTGAATGACTAATTGACCCGCAATTTCAATCAGCGATCGATCGACTTCAATAACTTGGTACAAGTTCTCGAAGTCTACGCGAAAGTCTTGCAAAGTTAAGTCAAATCGATCTGCCGATATACTCCCCTGTCTTTGACGGCGCGACAAAGCGCTAAGCACCTCCACCCAAGTAATTTGAGCAATAGCTAAATCCTTACCTGTAGCAGGATCTGTAATTGATAAAATCCAATCAGTTCCCGTTTCAGGTATATACCTTTTGACCAAGGCGCTGGTATCCAGGAAATAGGCATTTACCACAGGCCGCGATCCTCAATAATGGTTTCTGATAGAGGCTTACCTGGTATTGGCCCCATTTTTTTCATCCGTTCGCGCCGCACCTGTTCGCGCCGCGCTAGTTCGGCGCGTGAAACTTGACCGTGTTTGGGAGGAAGACTCATCACTCCTTGGTCAACCAAAGTCTGAACTGCCGCGTCCAGATCATTTTTTTGCCCCCCTGACGAGACTTCTGGCAAAACTCGCAGTCGCACCGTTTGACCCTCGGTTAGGGACACCGGATTGACGGGGCGCAAAACACCGTTTTCGTAAACCGCAACAATAATTTCCGACATAATTTTGAATTTGAATACTTAAAACTATTCTAAGCTCAATTTCCCTACCTCTCACTTTACCAGCCATACAATAGAAAGCACGCACGCAAAACTCGCCTATGACTCCCAAACTCTTAGAGACTCCTAACATAAAGACTATTGCCGAACAGCGAATCACTCTCTCTTCGGTGACTTGGCAACAGTACGAAACTCTGCGCTCCATCCTGTATCATATCCCTGGAGTGCGAACCGCATACCTGGACGGGGAAGTAGAAATCTTGACTCTTTCTAAAGAACACGAAAAAATAAAAAGTCAAATTAGTCGCTTGCTTGATACATACCTAGACGAAGCAGGCATTGACTTCTATCGCCTTGGCAGTCCTACGATGGGGGGAGGAGACGAGTCAGCATCGGGGGAACCTGATGAGTCTTACTGCATCGGCGAGGAAAAGGTAGTCCCCGACTTAGTTATTGAAGTTATCATTAGCAGCGGCACTCTGAATCGGCGGGAAATCTTCCGGCGGATGGGTGTAAAAGAAGCTTGGTTTTGGAAGAACAGCCAACTGTCAATTTATCACCTGCAAGAAGATGGAGATCAAAAAATTTCCCGCAGTCAATTGTTACCTAATTTGGATGTTAATCTCTTTCTTATATATGTTAACCATCCAGATCAAAAGGTGGCAGTAAGAGAGTTTCGTGCTGCAATTCGTCAGCAGATGCAGCAACTCTAGCGATTCGCACTGGTATAGTTACAGATTAGAATAGAGTACACTGAGCTACACAGAGATTCAATTCAGTATTTGTAAATACGCCAGCGCGAAGCGCTATAACTCAAGAGGAACCCACAAACTAAACTAATACCAAGTTGCTAAAAAACTATTTACGCAAAACAGAAAAGGCACGAAAGTAAATTTCTCCCTTCGTGCCTTCGTATTGGTTTGATTTATTCGCTTTCTAGCGTTTCGTCGAGCTATTCACACTTATACCAAATCCGGGATAAAAACCCCCGTTATCCATAAGTTGGGTGAAGCATTGCGGTAGAAAGGCTTTGGTTAGGGGAATACACTTATTGCCGCAATGCTTCACCCCTACACTTCACACTATAAAGGGGGTAAATAACCCGGATTTGGTATTACACAGTCCTACCCGCAGCAGCCGGATTTTCCTCTCCAGACTGCGCTTCTTTCCTCTGCAACGCCGCATACAAACGATTTAGCGCATTCACATAAGCTTGAGCGGAAGCGACGATGATATCGGTATTAGCAGAATGACCGGCGAAAATTCGCTCACCGTGTTTCAGACGAATTGTTACTTCCCCGATCGCATCAATCCCAGCTGTCACCGACTGCACGGAAAATTCAATTAGCTGATTCGGCACGTTCACCACGCGGTTAATTGCCTTATAAACGGCATCTACTGGCCCAGTGCCGATCGCAGCATCCGTCAGTTCCTCACCTTCTGGCGTTCTCAACGTTACCGTTGCTGTCGGACAAGCGTTGCTACCGCAGGAAACCTGTACCAATTCTACGCGGAAAAGATCGGGAGCTTGTTGAATTTCGTCATTAACGATCGCTTCCAAATCCCAATCGGTAATTTCTTTCTTCTTATCCGCTACATCTTTGAACTTGAGGAATGCCTTATTCAAATCGGTTTCCGAAACTTCAAATCCCAACTCTTTCAGGCGTGCGCCAAAAGCATGACGACCGGAATGTTTGCCTAGCACAATTTGATTGTTTGTCAAACCAACCAATTGTGCATCCATGATTTCATAAGTGAGCTTATTTTTCAGCACACCATCTTGGTGAATCCCAGATTCATGTGCAAAAGCATTAGCTCCCACAATTGCTTTATTTGGTTGCACCAACATTCCCGTCAAGTTGGAAACTAAACGAGAAGTCTTATAAATCTGGCGCGTATCAATATTGGTCAGCGGTTCTTCTGATTCAACGCTACGTCCCAAGAAGGGATTATAATACTGACGCCGGACGTGGAGCGCCATCACCAATTCTTCCAGGGAGGCATTTCCAGCACGTTCGCCAATGCCGTTGATCGTGCATTCTAACTGCCTTGCGCCATTCTTCACGGCTTCGAGAAAGTTAGCAACAGCCAATCCCAAATCGTTGTGTCCGTGAACAGAAATAACCGCTTTGTCGATATTGGGAACGTTTTCCCTAATGCCGCGAATCAAATCCCCAAATTCGCTGGGAGTCATGTAACCAACGGTATCGGGAATATTGACAGTTGTAGCACCAGCTGCTATTGTCCGCTCTAGCACTTGGTAAAGAAATTCTGGGTCGGAGCGTGCGGCATCCATTGGGGAGAATTCTACATCATCGATGAAGGATTTGGCATAAGCGACCATTTCTTCTGCGATCGCCAGCACTTCGCCCCGTGTCTTCCTCAATTGATATTCCAAGTGAATATCCGAAGTAGAAATAAAGGTGTGAATTCTGCCTTTTGCCGCTGGTTCGATCGCTTCTGCTGCTGCTTTAATGTCTGCTTTGATGGCCCTTGCCAAACTACAGATAATTGGGCCATCTTCTGTCCCTACTGTCTGGGCAATCTTCTGCACCGCCTCAAAATCTCCAGGGCTAGCATAGGCGAACCCCGCCTCAATCACATCAACTCCCAGACGAGCCAACTGCCGCGCAATGATCAGCTTCTCGTCTACATTCAGGGTCGCTCCGGGACACTGTTCGCCATCTCGGAGCGTGGTATCGAAAATAATTATGCGGTCTGTTTGAGTTTTCATAACAGGATTACTGACTTTGGAAAAAGGAACGAAGGATTTTTGAATGAGTGACTTTTGCCTAGCGGCACTAGGTATTTGGGTTTTGACAACTAATAGTCAATTTTCTCAATGTGTTCGCGAATATCATTCAGGTCAATATAGCGATCGGTGGCATTTCGTAGTTCCCTCGCAATCATTCCTTCCGTTGAAACCACTGTAATATGCGTATTTTTAGAGCGTAAAAGTTCAATGGCTCTTTCAAAATCACCATCTCCACTGAACAGCACGACCTTATCGTATTGATCTACCGTGTTGAACATATCAACTACGATTTCAATATCTAAATTCGCTTTTTGTGAGTATCGACCTGAACTATCGTCATAATATTCTTTGAGAATTTTGGTGCGAACGGTGTAACCCAGACTAATCAAGGCGTCCCGAAATCCCCGCTGATCCTGCGGGTCTTTTAAGCCGGTGTACCAAAACGCATTTACCAACGTTGTATCTGGTTCGCTAGTGAAGTATTGCAAAACTCTTCGCGGATCAAAAAACCAGCCGTTTTTTTGTTGAGCGTAGAACATATTGTTCCCGTCTACAAAAATAGAAAGACGGTTCATTGAGTAAGCCATAGAAACTTAGACCTAAAAGTAGTAGAAAAGAATTTAATTGGAATACTCAATTATAGCAAATTCTGCTTTAACAAAGCCGATAACCTTTATTTTACTTGTTTGTCAAGCCTTTAGATAAACTTCTTCAAGCGATGAAATTGTCTATATTAATTGAGTTTCCTTGGCCTCCTAGACTTTGACGGGGTTGGCAGTGGACTAACGATATTTTTTTTATGTACCTTCAAAGTTAAGTTACTTTAAGGCTAGTTAGCCATACCTTTGTCCTTTTTCCTCCTTTAGACGTATTTACTTAATGTGTCATCTCCCTTTAGGGTAGCTTCGATAAAGCATTATCGACATCCTGCTTGCATTAACGACCACTGCCTGGGCCAGCTTCAGCTTACCCAGGAAGTAACTTGACAAAAATGACAAATTACCGATCGATTTTGTTAAATGATAGGGAATGTCAAAAGGAGAGTTTGTCATGTTTGCTTTTATTAAAGCAGTTTACTAGATTCTCGTACAGACTTGCTATGAGAGTAGATCTTGTCGGACGTTGTGAGCGGTCTGTGTTTAGTCTTGGTATCACGGGTATCTTTAAGGGCATAAATGGCTCAAATGGGTTGTTGACTACTTAAACATCGGCAATTCGGTTTACATCCAGGATAGACAAGCGCATAAAGTGGGATTAGATCAGGTTAGGACAGAAAGTGCGTGCAGGTCAAGAATCGGCTGCACGATCGCGATTCGCCTATGCGGTTGATATAGTTACGGTCTTTAAATCGAGTTACCAGTGTACCGGCAGCCTACAGAGGGAAATATTTTAGGTATAAAATTGAATGGCATTGCATCTACAGCAGCCGAAATACAGGGTCTCCAGTCAAGAACGGTTGTGTCCTTGGAAACCAGAGTCCGTTCTCTGGGGCCCAAAGCACGCCTACTCAAGGCAGGCGTTTTTTTTGTGAAATATGGCACCAGAACCCTCATTACCGACAACGAACCGACAGGCTTCTGCCGCAACGAATTCCCACAAAACAACGAAAACAAGGGTATCGGCAGGCCAGTATAAGCGTCTGAGGAGCTTAAGCCATATCCTGATGGGGGCTTGGGCATTGGCAGCAGGACTTGCTACAGCTGCCAATTCGGGACTGGTTCAAAAAATAGAATACAACACGCAAACCCTGTTTTTTGAACTCCGAGGGCCAACTGCACCTCCAAACGACATCGTAATCTTGGCAATCGACGATGATTCTTTACTCCAAGGTAGAGAAATTTATCCAACAGATCCGAAAAAATATGCTTACTTGGAGCCGCTGAAAGGATGGCCTTGGAAAAGAGCCGTTTACGCCCAAGTTATCGATCGCCTGATGGCAGCAGGGGCGCGTTCTGTTGCCGTGGACGTTGTGTTTGACACACATAGCCGCGATGGAGCAGCAGACGACGATCGGTTACGAAAGACATTACAGCGCTATGCAGGTCGTGTCACTTTAGCCGCTTGGTACGAAGATATCGAGGCGCGACAAGGCTTGTCAACCAAGCTAGCCTCCCCTCACTCCGGCTTGTGGACAGAACCAATGTCCATTGGCTCGATTAATTACCCGCTGGAGCCCGATCGCAAAATTCATCGCTTTGCCACCGAATACACAAAGCTATTAGCAGAGAAATACAAAAATCAGATCCAGGGTTTTGATGCCTTGCAAGTAAAAATACTTTCCTTTGATTTTGATAAGGCAGCGCTGCAAGCAGCTAGGATAACTTATCCGCCACCTCAAGGAGATCATCTTTACTTCTACGGTTCTCCTGGCACATTTAAGGCCATTCCCTTCTGGTATGTGCTAGATCCTGGTAACTGGAACACCGTTCGAGAACAGTTCAAAGACAAAATTGTGCTGATTGGGCCAACTGCCAGCGAGTTCAACGATTTTCATAAGACACCCTTTTCCCAAAGCTGGATATATTCTCAGCCTATGTCAGGCATTGAAATTCATGCTAATGCGATCGCCACCTTAATGCAGGGTAAAGCGATCGGACAAGCAATTCCCAACTCACCGATCCGGGGTCTCTTCGTCTTCGCGGCAGTTCTGGGCACAGCAGTTTTCCTCAGCAGAAAAAAACGAGCCTTAAATCGTTTCGGCTGGGCAATGGGAATCGCCTTAGCCTGGGGAAGCATTAGCTACTTCACCTTTATTTACGGTCAGCTAATTTGGCCCACAGCAGTACCCGTGGTTGCGATCGTCCTGGGCGGCTTCTCCTACCTCACAACCGAAGCCGCCAGTCAAAAGATCAAAAAACTAGAACTACGCCAGATCTTAAAGCGCTATGCAACTTCACCAATTGTTCAAGAAATTCTCAGCCAACAAGACGACCTACAAGACTTACTCCCCATCCAAAACACAGACACATCCAACAAAATAATTGGTAACCGCTACCAAATTATCAAAGTTTTGGGTGCCGGAGGATTTGGCGAAACCTATATAGCCCAAGACAGCCAGCGCCCCGGCAAACCTTTGTGCGTTGTCAAACATCTCAAACCTGCCACCAACGATCCCAAACACTTAGAACTCGCCAAACGCTTATTTCCGCGAGAAGCAGAAGCACTAGAAAAACTAGGCCAACACAAACAAATCCCTCAGCTTCTTGCCTACTTTGAAGAAGGCGACGAATTTTATATAGTCCAAGAATTTATTCCAGGCCATTCTCTAGAACACGAATTACTACTAGGCAAACAACTCCCCGAAGCCCAAGTTATCCATATAATGCTGGAACTATTAGAAATATTAGAATTTGTCCACAGTCACAGTGTCATCCACCGGGATATTAAACCCAACAACATCATTAGAAGGGACTCAGACAACAAGCTTGTGCTGATTGACTTTGGTGCCGTCAAAGAAATTAACACACAACTGCTTGAAAGTGACAGTCAAAGTCGCTTTACAGTAGGAATTGGCACCCAAGGTTATGCCCCTCCCGAACAATCCGCCGGTCGTCCACGACCAAATAGTGACATTTATGCAGTCGGAATAACTGCCATTAAAGCCTTGACCGGACTATCACCAAATCAGTTACAGCAAGACATTAAAACGGGAGAACTCCTCTGGAAGCATAAAACACAAATCAGACCTGAACTGGCTGTAATTATAAGCCAAATGGTGCTATACGACTTTCATCAACGATATCAATCCGCATCAGAAGTCAGAGAAGCACTCCTAAAGTTAACCCAATTTTATAGTGACTCTTTGTCTTTGACACCTCAGCCTATCCATAGCACATCTGAAGATGAATATGACAATCCTACAAAAGCCTGGTCAGATCAATCTGAAACCCTTGATACTCTGGAAGAGACCGAAGGATACAAGAATTAGAGTAGTTATAGCAACCTTCTCGGCAGTTAGGACGTTCTTACTCCTTTTCCGCTCAAAGAATATCTATGAGGCCGCAGAGGGGCAGAGGAGTAGAGGAGCAGAGGAGCAGGGGGGAAAAAAGAATTATAGATAATCTTCTGGCCCGAAGGGAGTAATACCAAATCCGGGTTATTTACCCCCTTTATAGTGTGAAGTGTAGGGGTGAAGCATTGCGGCAATAAGTGTATTCCCAAGAGCCAAAGCCTTTCTACCGCAATGCTTCACCCAACTTATGGATAACGGGGGTTTTTATCCCGGATTTTGTATAATTCCACCAAACCCTTGAGGAAGAGCCCCTTCTTCCCCTAGCCTCTAGCAATCTTAGTCCCTAGCTATATCACTTCCGTTTCAGCACTTAAATTTATATTCAGTTGTTTTTTTGCCGTTAGGCATCATTAGTTATTGGTCATCTGAAAGCGATAATTTACAAACGAAAAATCACAATTTATAGCAGTTTTCAGTTGCCTGAACTACACCTCAGAAACCCGGTTTCTGTGTACCTCACTCACCTTCCATTGCCATTACCACCTGGACCTGGTGGATTATTGCCTCGGTCATTACCATTGCCATTACCACCTGGACCTGGTGGATTATTGCCTCGGTCATTACCATTGCCATTACCACCTGGACCTGGTGGTGGTGGCGCGGGATTATCCGGCGGCGCGGGTGGTGGCGCGGGATTATCCGGTGGCGCTGGTGCTGGTGCTGGTGCTGGCGCTGGTGCTGGTGCTGGCGCTGGTGCTGGCGCTGGTGCTGGTGCTGGCGCTGGTGCTGGCGCTGGCGCTGGTGCTGGCGCTGGTGCTGGCGCTGGTGCTGGCGCTGGCGCTGGCGCGGGATTATCCGGTGGCGCTGGCGCTGGTGCTGGTGCTGGTGGTGGCGCGGGATTATCCGGTGGCGCTGGTGCTGGTGGTGGCGCTGGCGCGGGTGGTGGCGCGGGATTATCCGGTGGCGCTGGTGCGGGTGCTGGTGCTGGCGCGGGTGCTGGTGCTGGCGCGGGTGGCGCGGGATTATCCGGTGGCGCGGGTGGTGGCGCGGGTGGCGCGGGTGGTGCTGGTGGTGCTAGTGGTGGGGGTGGTGCTGGTGGTGGGGGACTGTTCGGATTTGACAGAATCTCTCCGCCCTCTAGTGGGGGAGTCTGCAAAGCTGGGTTGGTATTTAACGGGTTTGGGCTGTCCTGCGATCGAAAATTTCGATCGGGCCAGGATGTATCTGGACGGTTATCAATGCTATTCCCACCACCAGGCAAATCTGATGAACCGGCTGGCAGCTGGACAAAAGCTGGGTTTTCAATCACGCCTTCGCCGGTGATTGGAGCCTGTGCTGCCACAGCCGCAGAAGTTTCAGCTTGAACTTCTGCCATAGCCGCATCTGGATTGGCTTTATCACCTGGCTGAGTCAGGTTTAGTCCTTTAACCAGGTCGCTTGTTTCATAAAAGGTTTTGATATCAAAATCGTATATACGTTCAATTCTGTCTTTAATAATTACTGCAAGCTGTCCTGCTTGCAGCCCTTCGCGTTGGGAACCATTCTGGTTAAATACTTCGATGTTGCTATTTGTCAGGGCTCCTACTACTGTGGTGTTAGTGTCGGGGTTGTAGCGCACGAATAAAGCTGAACCTCGAATTCCTGCTCTGGCATTGGGGGTTTGCACTCGCGTCGTACCGCGTCCGGGCGGAATGAGCAGCAGTGCGGTGCCATTGGACAGTCTCAAGGTTCGTGTATTTGGCAGAAATTGAAATACCGCTTGTGCGCCAACTCTTGCCAAAGAACCGTCGTTGAAGCGCAACTCTGCTAAAGATTCTCTCCCAGTGGTCAAAGAATCTCCAGGGTTCATTGGATCGGATATACGGGCAGGACGCCCTGTTTGATTTTGCGGAATTAGCCGAACGAGGTTGCGTAGACTCTGAATAACGCCTTTATTTAAAGGCATTTCGGCACTTACCTCTTTGGGTAGAGGCAGCGTCATTACGCTCCATAAAATTAAGCTCAGAAGCAGAACTAACTTGTGAGACATCGATCGTCCCCAACGCAGAAATTTTTAACCCATACCACAGCTGACAAAAGCATACCCTTGACCTCAATGCTACAAAATCGCCACTGAAACGCCTTATCTCATAAGGAGGATAAGGCGAAGTAAGGAGCAGTAAAAAGGAGATATCCTGAATTAAGAAGCTAAAATAACTGTTTTAATGATTTTATTGCTTATTTCTGAATAAATAGATCTTGATTGTGAATTTGATGCGATTATGTCGGTGGGATTGCGGTGCATTCATCATGTACTGTAACAAAACTTGACGCTAAACTTATGGTTTTCGATCGATACACCTCCTGCCAGCGATCGCTCTACGCCCCGGTGTCGCTCAAAAGCAAACCCTTCCCAAAGGCTAGCACTTTTATACTGATTGGATCTGAAATCGTTAGGACTTTAAGGTTACAATTCTCGTCGATACCAGTGAATGACCTTGAATCCCTTTTAGGGATTGAAATGAGAGGCAATATATCGCTTTGCAAGCAAGACCGATCGAAGTTGCGGGAAAGCTGGCGAAATCGCGCTTTATGGATTTTGTTAGTCTCTGGTAGTGCAGTCTGGTCTTCTATTGGATTGCGTGCTATGGCTCAGACAAGTACTCCATCGGTGACGACGCCTATAACGCCGCTCATGCTGCGGACACACTCTCCTGTCACTTCAGAGGATACCACTAGCCCAGATGTGAAGCAACTTGCGCCTAATGATGACACGCTCAATAAGCAACTGCCGCCAGCGGTAATTATTCCAGGGGTTAGTTCTTGGGCCGCAGATTTAGGGAAGCCAAGTATAGAAATCTCGATCGTCAAGGAGCAATCCGATACAGATACGCAGCCAGACATACCGGCCACTTTTGAAGTATGGCCTAATTTTATCTCGGCTGATAACTCCGATCGGGTACAGCAGCCAACGGGACAACCCCGTCAGCAAGTAAAGCCAAGACAGCCTCCTAACTCCCCGCCTGCACCGACACAGCAACAGTCGGAGCCGACTGAGGCTCAGGAAGATCCGGATTTGGGAAGGCTGCGCCTGCGAGAGCGGAGAGTGCCGCCACGTCAGCCTCAGCCAGTATTGCACGTAGTACCTCGAATCAGCTATTTTTACACGAGCAATGTTTTTTCCGGGGTCGATCCGATCGCAGATAGTCAGTTTGTTCCTAGCTTAACCCTGTGGTCGGTACCGCAGCTGAGACCGGGGACTTATTTAAGCACATCAATTGATGGTTATCTAATTCGCTACTTCAATGAATCGCAGTTCGATTATAATTTTGTGAGATTCAGAGCCGGTATTAGCCAGCGCATTGCGCCTCGTACTTTTGGCGAAATTGGTTGGAGCAATCAACAATATTTTAGGGCAAGTAACGGCGATCGCTTTTTGAACGAGCATTCCGTCTATTTGACCCTTTCGCGACGAGACTGGCTGACTCGAAAGCTAGCGCTAGATTATTTCTACGATGTTCGTCTGAGTTTTGCCGATCCAGATAGCCGCAGTCGGGTTATCAATTACTTGTCGGTTTCTTTGAGCTACTATTTTCAGCCGAATTTGCAGGTTGGTATGGACTACCAATTTAGCTATTCTGATTTTACAAAGCGCGATCGCTTAGATCGGTATCACCGTTTACTCGGTCGCTTAACTTATGGCTTATCTAGAGATAGCCAGATTAACGTCCAGGGTGGCGCAACTTTGGGCAATTCTAATGAGCCAAACATTGATTTTGATAGCTTGTTTTTCAGCGTTACTTACAGTGTGGATTGGCAAATTTTTGATTAGTCAGTTGTCATTGGTCAGTGGTCAGTTGTCAGTTGTCATTGGTCATTGGTCATTGGTCATTGGTCAGTTGTCATTGGTCAGTGGTCAGTGGTCAAGAAAATTTCTCCTCTGCTCCTCTGCCCCTCTGCCCCTCTGCCCCTCTGCCCCTCTGCCCCTCTGCCCCTCTGCCCCTCTTCCCTAGCCCCTAGCTATAGGAACACCAATCGCTCCAGCTACCGGCATAGAGCTTTCCGGTATGAATTCCAGCTATTTCTAAAGACAATAAATTTACGCAGGCAGTAACGCCAGAGCCGCAGTAAACTATAATCTCTTGGGCGTTTTCTAAGCTTGACCAGCGGCGTTTTTGCTCTGTAACGGGTAACACCCTGCCAACTTCATCGGTGACATCTTGCCAGGGATAATTAACGGCACTGGGGATATGTCCGGCAATAGGATCGATCGGTTCTCGTTCGCCTCGGTAGCGATCGCTCTCCCGCGAATCCACTAACACGACTTCTGGCAGGTAAGAGCGGCCTTTTACGGTGTCAATGTCTATGACAAAGTGCGATCGCACCTCTGGCAAGAATTTGCCCGGTTTGGGTATTGGAAGCGCATCTGTGACCGAATAACCAGCCGATACCCATGACTTCCAGCCACCGTCAAGCAAAGCAACTTTGTCGTGTCCCAGATAGCGCAGCAACCACCACAGACGGGAAGCAAAGGCAAAGCGGGAATCATCGTAGGCGACAACTAGAGTTTCCTGGGAATTAATCCCAATTGCTGCTAACTTCTGCGCTAATTCGACTGGGTTTGGCAAAGGGTGTCGTCCGCCATGTTTAGCGGCTGGCGAGGAAAGATCGCGGTTGAGGTCGAGATAGTGTGCGCCTGGAATGTTACTTGTCTGATACTGTAGGCGTCCCAATTCTGTATCTGCAAGGGAAAAGCGACAATCGACAATTACAATTTGCGGATCGTCGAGGTGTTCGGACAGCCATTGTGGGGAAACTACAAATGGAATTTCAGTCATTGGATATTGGTGTAAAGCTCTAGTGGCGATCTAGCGAAAGCGAGATATGGATTTTACCCAGATGATACCCCCAACCCCCAACCCCTTCCCCCGCAACGGAGGAAGGGGAGAAGGACGAGAAGGAATTTTGCTTCTGTCTTTCTCCCCCGCAACGGAGGAAGAGGAGAAGGACGAGAAGGAATTCTGCTTCTGTCTTCTCCCCCGCAACGGAGGAAGAGGAGAAGGACGAGAAGGAATTCTGCTTCTGTCTTCTCCCCCGCAACGGAGGAAG